>CAZTTW010000218.1:0-5721 GCA_964616265.1 uncultured Myxococcales bacterium
AAGGGTGCCGCGCCGGCAGCGGCATCTGATTGCACGTCTCGAAGGTTTCAACCAGGCTGGGCAAGTCCGAGAGATCCAAGCCAGGCGAGATGCCTTGTGCGAAGAGGTTCAACGCCAAGGTGACCACGTCCGCATTGCCGGTGCGTTCGCCGTTGCCAAACAGCGTACCCTCGACCCGCTCTGCGCCCGCCAACATCGCAAGCTCGGCGGCAGCCACCGCGCAGCCGCGGTCATTGTGCGTATGAACGCTGAGCACGACATCCTTCCGCCGCGCAATATGACTGCTCATCCATTCGATTTGGTCGGCGTAAACGTTCGGCGTTGCTACTTCAACGGTCGCGGGCAAGTTGACGATCATCTTGCGCTGCGGATTCGGATCCCACGCGTCGACGACAGCATCGACAACCTCGACGGCAAACTCCAGCTCGGTGGCGCTGAAGCTCTCAGGCGAATACTCGAAAGCAATCTCCGCTTCCGGAATCGCCGCCGCGGCCTCTTTGACAAGAAGGGTACCTTGCACCGCCAAATCGCGCACCTGCGCCTGGCTCATCCCGAAAACGACCTTCCGCTGCGCCGGATTGGTCGAGTTGTACAAGTGGACGATGGCTCGGCGGACGCCACGCAACGACTCGATGGTCCGGCGAATCAGTCCCTGGCGTGCTTGGGTGAGCACCTGCACCGTCACATCGGCGGGAATACGCTGTTCCTCGATGAGAAACCGGACGAAA
The DNA here is from genome assembly GCA_964616265.1 of uncultured Myxococcales bacterium. Lineage (GTDB taxonomy): Bacteria > Myxococcota_A > Polyangia > Fen-1088 > Fen-1088 > Fen-1118. Next base: position 729 of record CAZTTW010000218.1, read on the forward strand.
TCGAAGTCGGTCTGCGACGCTGCCGGAAAGCCGATCTCGATTTCCTTGAAACCGACCGCCACCAATTTCTCGAACATCTTCAGCTTGCGCTCGTGCCCCATCGGCTCGACGAGGGCCTGATTTCCATCGCGCAGGTCGACGCTGCACCAAATCGGCGGCTTAGTGACGATTCGGTCAGGCCAGGTTCGTTCGGAAAACTGCGGGACCGGGAATGGCTCGTACTTTCGTGCATTGAACATCGGGATCTCCTTTGTCGCTTGGTTGCGTCGACCGAAGATGGCCGTGGTCCAGATACACGAAACCCTCTCCGGCTTTCCGCGAGAGAGGGTTTTAGTGAAGCGACTTGCGCTCAGACCTCTCTCGCGCTGCTAAGCAGCAGACCCGAGAGAGAAAGAAGCTGAGACGCGAATCGCATGAACAGCTCTAGCGTGCAACGGGACGCGGCCCCTGTCAAGGAAGAGCTGGTGTCGCGGCCCAGTCGCGCTGTTCACAGATGGCGGCCAGTGACTCGGCCTCGGGCGAATTCGGCTCGGGCGCAAAGCCGTAGCGCCATTTCACCTGCGGCGGCAACGACATCAGAATCGACTCCGTTCGACCGTCCGTTCGCAGACCAAACAGAGTCCCACGGTCATAGACCAAATTGAATTCGACGTAGCGACCTCGACGGAGCAGCTGCCATTCCCGCTCCCGCTCGCCCCAGGCTTCGTCGCGTCGCCTTTTGGCGATGGCGAGGTACGGCTCCAGCATGTGGTCGCCCAGGTCGCGCACCAAGCCGAAGACATTGCCGGGGTTCTTCTCCCACGCGCTCGTCGGCGCGGGCGACGGCTCGCCGGCGTTTGCCTCCGCACCGGCGCCGAGATAGTCGAAGAAAATGCCGCCCACGCCACGCGGCTCCTTCCGGTGTGGCAAGAAAAAGTAGCGGTCGCACCAGCGCTTGAAACGCGGGAACAGACTTTCGTCGTGCCGATCGCAGATCGCCTTCAGGCCACGGTGGAAAGCCGTCGCGTCTTCCGGCACCACGTAGTACGGCGTCAGATCCGTTCCCCCGCCGAACCAAGCAGCGTCGCCCTTGCGAATGAAGCGCAGGTTGGCATGCACCGTGGGAATCCGCGGGCTGCGCGGGTGCAGCACCAGCGAAATACCGGTCGCGCGGAAATCGGTGCCCTTGCCAGGCATACTCGTCGCCAGCTCGGGTCGCATGGTGCCGGACACGTCGGAGAAATTCACGCCGGCCTGCTCGAACAGATTGCCATCCACGATCACGCGCGAGCGCCCTCCTCCACCGCCCGGCCGCTGCCACGCGTCCTCGTGAAAAGCCTTTCCGTCGAGATCCTGCAAATCGGCCACGATCCGATCCTGCAGCTTTTGGAAGAACGGGACGACCTCGTCCTCCAACTCCATTGCCGTAACGCTCATTCTCAGGCTTTAGCACAAACCTGGTAACAGTTCGGTGAGTCCGTGACTGTCGACGCCGACCGATCAACGTCCGACGCAGACGCCGCGGCCGTTGCACGTCATCGCACCCGTGCACTCGGGAACGTCATCCGTGCGCTTGACCGCCGTGCACGTCCCGCTTCCGCACGTCTGGCACGGATTGGTACATGCGGTGTTGCAACAAACGCCATCTTTGCAGATGTGGGAAGTGCATTGGCTGCCGCCCGTGCACAACTGCCCATTCGCCAAATTCGTGGGCGGCGCCCCACACGCGCCGGCACCATTGCAGGTCGCGCCCGTCGCGCCCGTCGCGCATTCGCGCTCCGGATCGGTTCCAGAAGCGTATCCTTGACACGTCCCAACCGCGTTCGGTTGGCTGCACGACCGACAGGCGCCAACGCACGAGTTGGTGCAGCAGACACCGTCTGCGCACTGACCAGAGGCACACTCGTCATTCCTCGCGCAAGCAACTCCCTGGGCCTTGCCACACGCGCCGGCGTCGTCGCAACCGATCGCAGTGTCGAGAGTCGGTGCAACATCGTTGGAAGTCGAAGAATCCCCGCGGAGATCCGGCACCGTGGCAACCTCCGGCTGCACGTCCTTCCGATTGGCCTCCTCCGTCGCGCTGTCGCGATTGCCGACCTCGGGTTCAGGAATGTCCCCGGTGCGCTCGCCTGGGGCATCGCCAACGTCCGCCACATCGCCGACCGTCTGGTCCATAAGCCCGTCGGCCACCATCGACACCTCCGCCATCGGACGCCCATCGTCTCGCGAGACGGCGTCCGATGAAACCGAGGATCCATCCGAGCCGCCGTCGTGGTCCGGCGATTCCGGACAGTTCTGTTGGCGTGGATTGGCGGTGGGACAATTGTCGATGCTGTCAGGCACGCCATCGCCGTCCGTATCCACCTGTTCATCCGACGAAAGCAGGATATCGAAGGTGCGAAGGCCCCCGCCGAGAGCGGCAATGGCAAGCACACCATCCGAGACGGCTTTCCCTCCCTGCATGCCAATGATGTGAATCCGAAGCGCTCCTCGCAGCTGGCCCGGCTGGATCAAGATGGTCCCGAGGTCGTCCTTCGACACAGGCGACAGAACGCCATCCTTTGGAACTCGCTCGCCGTTCCAGAGGATGCCGGTATCGTCGTAGGCCCAGACGACGAGCGCGTCGGGCGTCGTCGCGCCAGGGGCGTCTTTCACATGCAAAAGCGCGGCACCGGCCTCTACTTGCGATTGGGGCGAGCGACAAGCGCCCAGACAGGCGACGAAGACTGCCAGCAGAACCGCCCGTCGAAGACCTCTCTCCACCGCCGCCCTACCTTCGCAGCGCGCCCAGCGAGCCACTACTTATGGTCGTTGTTCCAGGGTCCTTGAGCGCAAGCGCCGCAACCGTCACGCCGACGATAACCGTAGCCGCAACCGTGCCCCACAACCACCAACGCGTCTTCGATTCCTTGAGCGGGGGCTGGGTTGGCGCGGCCACCAGGTCCGTCCTCGCCGTTGCTTCACGTACTGCCGAAGGCGCCTCTGGGTTCGGCGAAGTCTCTTGTGCCGCTTCTGCGCTTCCGGATGGGTTCGCGGAGGCCTTCTCCGCATCTTGAACCAGAGTCTGTAATTCCTCGATGAGCTTCTTGACGTCGGGCACGAAGTGCGAATCGGGCGCGACCATGATGAATTTTCGATAGGTGATGAGCGCCTGATTCAAATCGCCGAGGCGCCGTTGGCATTGCGCAATATTGATGAGAAAGCCCGGCAGAGGCACGAGGTCGTAGCCCTCCTGATACTCGGAAAGAGCTTCGGCAAAGAGCCCCGCGCGAAAATGCGCCTCTGCCTTTTCGAAGGAGCGGCGAGACTGCTGCTCAGCCTCGGTTGGCGCTGCGACGGATACTGATAACCCACTCAATTGAGTCGCCACCACGGCCACAGCTACAGCCACCTGCCATCGCTTCGTCATCGCACTCCTCTCGATGCCGCCTCTTTGAATGGATCGATCGAGAGTCCACTACCGATTAGGTTTCGCGTAGCACTGGGCGCCGGCGCGCGCTTGCCAACGGTAGGTTTCTTGACCTTCTTGGCAGCATCGAAAGACAGATCCGAGCTCGCTCCCAAGAGCAACGGGTGCACGGAGTCGGCCTGAACTTGGGGTATCTGCGGCGCGATCCCCTGCGACGGTACGGCGGCGGCCGGCGCCACGGGTCGCCGCTCGACGAGCGTTGAGCGCGTCGACGGGGAGTACTTCTTTCCGCCTCTTACCATGAAGTAGGTCGTAAAAAGAGCAACTGCGGCGGCCGCGGCAATTGCGGCCCACAGGCGCCATGATTTCACGGGCCACCGCCTCATCGTGCCGGTCAAAGGCACGGCTCTATAGCTACCGTTGGTGCCATCGGCGGCAGAAGCCAGCAACTCGGGAGTCAATTGACTGAGCACGACTTGGCTCGACTGCAATCCCGTCCCGAACAGATCGTGCAACAGCTTCGGGAGCATGCGCGTCTTGAAGCCCGTCTCGCGCAGCACTTCCTCCAGGTCTTCGGCCATGGCTCTCCCGCTGGAATAGCGCTTCTCGGGATCGCGTTCGATGGCCCGCATGACAATCGCATCCAGACTCGGTGGCACGTCGCCGCGCTTCTCCGACGGTGGTGGCACCTTCATTTCCAGAATGTTCTTGAAGGTGTCGACGTCACTGGCGCCGCTGAAGAGTCGCCGACATACGAGCATTTCCCACAGGACGACGCCGAGCGCGTAGAGATCCGAGCGGCCATCGGCGTCTTCGTTGCGCATGCGCTCGGGCGCGGTGTAGGCGAGCTTGCCCTTGAATATGCCTTGTTCGGTATTGTCCGGCGCGCATTCGTTGACGGCCTTGGCAATTCCGAAGTCGAGCAACTTCACGCCGCCTTCGCGTAAGCACATCACGTTCGACGGGCTAACGTCGCGATGAACGATGTCCAGACATCGACCGTCGGGACCAGCCAGCGTATGCGCATAGCCCAAGCACGTCGCGACCTCGTGGGCGATGAACGCCGCGACAGGAATGGGAAATGGCGTCTTGGTATCGCGAAGTCGCTTGATGATGGCCAAGACGTCGCGCCCGCGCAGGTACTCCATGGCCAGGAAGTAGTGTCCGTCGACGCTGCCGAAGTCGTAGACCTGGACGATGTTCGGGTGGCTGAGCATGGCTCCGATGCGCGCCTCGCGTACGAACATGTCCACGAACGATGCCGAATTACTGTGCGGCGCAAGGATGCGCTTGACTACCAGCGTGCGCTTGAAGCCCTCGGCGCCGGGCATGATGGCGCGGAAGACTTCCGCCATGCCTCCTTCGCCAATACGGTCGAGGAGGACGTAGCGTCCGAACCGCTCAGGATTGATTGCCTGCGCTGCTACGACCACGGTTCCCGTTATCGGCGGAAAGCGACACCGGGTTGATGCTGGGCCGCGACAACGGTGGTTCGTACCCCTCTCGGGGCGACGATTCGCTAGAAGACCATGTCGCGTTCGTTGGTTTCGCGCACTTTCGCCAGCCGCTCGATCAGCGTCTGCTTCATGGGCGAGTCTTCCAGCT
>CAZTTW010000218.1:5821-7236 GCA_964616265.1 uncultured Myxococcales bacterium
CGCACTTTCGCCAGCCGCTCGATCAGCGTCTGCTTCATGGGCGAGTCTTCCAGCTTGTCGAGCTCGACCTGAATCTGCGCCAAGCCGGCTTTGGCCGTCTCGGGCGTCGCGTAGTCGACCAGATATTCCATGAAGGTGGTCAGCGCGTTCGGCGTGCAGAAGCGCTTGATGAAGCCCGGAATAGCGAACTCCATGAAATGCTCGCCGGTACGACCCAAGCGGTAGCAAGCGGTACAGAAGCTCGGCACATGGCCCTGCACGGTCAGCTCGCGAATGACCGTGTCGAGCGAGCGCGTATCACCGAGCGTGAACTGCTCGCGTTCCATGCGCTGCCCACAGGTTTGCTCGGTGTAACCGCCGAGTTCGATGCACGAGCCGGCGTCGATTTGCGAGACACCGAATTCCATCGCCGAACGGCGCAACTCGGCGGTTTCGCGCGCCGTAAGGATGAGGCCGGTGTAGGGCACCGACAAGCGCAGGACGGCGATGAGGAACTTGAAGTCCTCGTCACCCACCAAGTGGCCGTCGCCGAGATCGACGCCCGAGGCGGGACGCAAGCGCGGAAAGCTGATGGTGTGCGGACCACAGCCGTAGCGATCCTTGAGAAAAACTGCGTGGCTGACCAGGCCAAGGACATCGAAGCGCCAATCTGCCAAGCCGAAGAGAGCACCAATGCCAAGGTCATCCTGGCCCACTTCGAAGGCGCGGCTGAGGGCGTCGAGGCGCCACAAGTAGTTGCCCTTGAGCGTGTCGCGCGGATGCACGCGCTCGTAGGTCTTGTGGTGGTACGTCTCCATGAAGATTTGGTACGTCCCGATGCCGGCCGCCTTCACGGTGCGGAACCCAGCGTGATCCAGCGGCGCGGCGTTGACGTTCACGCGACGGATTTCGCCGTGTCCGCTCTTCACGTCGTAGATGTCTCGAATACAGGTCGCGATGAAGTCGGCGTCGTAGCGTGGGTGCTCGCCGAATACGACGATGAGGCGCTTGTGCCCTTGCTTTTCCATCGCCACAACCTGCTGGCGGATCTCATCCATGCTCAGCGTGCGGCGGACCACGTCCTTGTTCTTGTTCTGGAAACCGCAGTAGGCACAGTTGTTCACGCACAGGTTGCCGAGATAGAGCGGCGCGAAGAGCACGATGCGATTGCCGTACACGCGCTGCTTGAGATCGCGGGCGGCGGCAAAAATCTCCTCGCGCAACTCGGGGCTGCGCGCGCGCAAGAGGACCGCGGTCTCCTCGACGGTGAGCGCCTGTTTGTCGAGCGCCTTGGCGATCACCTCGCGCAGCCGACCGACGTCCACGAGATCGGCGCCGCCAAGAAGGCCTTCCAGGTAGGCATCGTCGATAAAGTCCTCAGCGTGCTCACTCAGCGTCTGCGACAGCGGTAACATGGGTACTCCTCGTTGCTCCAA
>CAZTTW010000219.1:0-7199 GCA_964616265.1 uncultured Myxococcales bacterium
GATGACCGGGCACGGACAGCAAGCGATGGCGCGGGCCAACGCTTCGTCGTTGAATGCCCAAAGATCTTCCATCGAGCCGCCACCGCGGGCGAGGACAATCACGTCGACATCGCTGATCTTGCAGAGTGCGGCCATCGCTGCGGCGATGGACAGCGCGGCGCCGTCGCCTTGCACGGGCGTCGGCGAAAGCAAAATGGGGACGGGGAAACGTCGATGCGCGACGCGAATAATGTCGCGAATTACGGCTCCGTGGCGGGACGTGACGACGCCGATCCGCCGCGGCAAGAACGGCAGTGGCCGCTTGCGAGAGTTCTCGAAGAGACCTTCTTCGAGAAGCTTCTGCTTGAGCGCCTCGAAGGCCAACGCCAAGGCGCCCGCGCCCGCCGGTTCCAGCGCGAGGACTTGCAGCTGGAAACGGCCGCGGCCTTCGTAGATGGTGAGCTTCCCGCGACAACGAACCAGCTGGCCATCGCCTAGCTTGAACTTCAGGCGGGCTGCCTCTCGCGCGTACATCACGCAGTCGACCTGCGCCTCATTGTCTTTCAGCGTGAAGTAGAAGTGGCCGTTCGCAGAGCGCTTGCATCCCGAGACTTCGCCCTCCACGCGGACGTCACCGAAATTCGCTTCGAGTGTTTGCCTGGCCGCCCGCACGAGCTCGGCCACTGCCAGCACTCGTGGCGGCTCTTTCACTTTCGGCGGCGCAGGCTCGGCGGGAGGTGTCGCGGGCCGTGCGGCCTTGAAGCGCTCCTCGAAGCTCAGCTGGCCGACCGACCCTTCGTTTTCGGTTTTGCCCGCCCCAGGCTTGTCTCCCGCGAGTTGCGCGGGTGGCGTCGGGCGACCGCCGCGGCCATTCACCGCGCGCCTCGCGTGGCGGCTCGCTCGTAGTCCGCAGCGTCCGTCCGCATGCGGTCGAGATCGGCGCTGGCGGTGCGCTTGAGTTGTTCGGCTCGGTCAGCAAGGCCGCTAAAGCCCCAGCCCCAGTAGCGGTTGTGCGCCTTGTGATAGACGAGCGCGCCGTCTGGTGTGTCGATGCGCGCGCTTTCGCCGGACGGATCCATCTGTGGCTGTGTCGCCGCCGCTGCACGAACCAACGTTTCGGCCAGCTTCCAATCTTCGGGCGAAAGCATGGCCGCAAAAAGTGCCTTGGCGTTTTCGGCGGTCGCTCCGGGCTCGAAGCGCGTCAGCAAGCGTGCTCGTTCTACGCCTTCGGGAACTGCGCTTTGCGTGATGTCGTAGCACTCGCGCCAGGCGCGCTGGATGGCCATCCACGACCATTGCGTGTCCTGATCGAGCGCGTTCCACAGGAGGGTCTGGTCGTGCGCAGCGACCGCACCGGAAAGACGTGCGTGCGCTTCGGTGGGTGTTCGCGCACGGCTAGGGCCGCAGCTGGCGACGGCAAAGGCGGCCAAGGCGGCAAGGCCGAGGGAGAACGATTTCATGGCGGACGCGAAATCCAAGCGCCGCTACGCTAGCCCGCCTTGTTCACCAAAACAACTTCACGGACGACCGGCAGCGCGCGATTGGGCAGCCGCGGCTTCTGCGCAAGCAGTTGTTCCATTGGGCAACAGGAGTTGTGCTAGATTCCTGCGCTCTCGACGGTGACCGAATCAGGCAACACAGGAGACAAGCCGCCGCTGGATTTCCCCGAGCTCGAATCCGGCGGTCCTGGCGCGTCCGCAGACGAATTTGCCGGCGTGCCATCGCCGCGTCGGCGCCATCCGGTGCTGTCTATCGCCGCGGCGGTGCTGGCTGTGTTCTTGCTCTATCAGATTCACGAAGATGTCTTCTTCGCGCTTTCGCACGCCGAAGCGCGGGACATTGGCGATGCCCGCGGTCTTGCGGTTCTGCCACTCGGCAAGGCTCCGCTGAACGAATACGTTCGGCTGTCGGGCATGGCCGATCGCGAGAGCGGCGTCACCATCGATACGGCCGGCTCGTGGCAATTCACGCAGTTTTTCCGGCTGCTCGGCACCCGTAGCCGAGTGTTCGTTCGGCGCGTGCCGGATCCGATTCCCGTCGGCAATGCCGAGAAGGACGTCTTCGTTGGCCGCTTGGTGCGTTTTGCGGATCTGTCGTTTGCCGACGCGATTCGCAAGCACTTCGCCAATCGCGTGAGCGCCACGCACTTCTTCGCACCGGTCGCGGTACGCGAGCGCGTGGCTACCACCGCGGGCGGTCCGGTCGTTCTCGACGACATGATGGGCGAGAAAGTTTCGCTGGCCCCGACCGACGAGCTGTCCATCGACGTCGCGCACCCAACCGAGATCGTAGTCGAGCTCCCGCGCGCCAAGTTTGCCGATCCCAAATCGGCGCAGGCCGCGATCGAGCAGCAGGGGGGCAAGGTCCAAGGCGACGCGGCCAAGGCAACGGATGCGAAGAGCATCGCGGTGGTAGCGACCTTCCCGGCTGACAAGCGCGACCAGGCGATGCAGGCGCTTTCCGAGCTGGACGAGAACGTGCGTTTTCGACCAGCCCGGGTGACGCACACGTCGACCGTCGCCGGGCTTACTGCCGGCCAGGATTCGCTCCGCCTTCAACTAGCGGGGCAGGCGATGGACTTGCCGATGAGCCAAATCCTCGCGGTTCGGACCTTGGCCACGGTGCAGATTCCCGACGACGCGTTCTTGCTTCGCGAGGGCGAGAGTCCACGCGATCACTTCAAGATTCTCATCGTCGCGATCTTCTTGCTCGGCTTTGCGGCCGTCAATCTTCTAGCGCTCCGTGCACGCGCCTAACGGTTTTCGAATGCAAAGAATCTACGACACCCGACAGCGAGCCAAGGTCGAACTGCAACTGCGCGAACCGGGTAAGGTCGGCATCTACGCGTGCGGCGTGACCGTGTACGACCTGTGCCACGTCGGACACGCCCGCACCCTGGTCGCGTTCGACGTCATTGCCCGACACTTGCGCCAGGGTGGCTTGCAAGTCCGTCTGGTGCGTAATATTACCGACGTCGACGACAAGATCATTCGCCGCGGTCACGCCGAGGGCAAGACCGCCGCCGAGGTTGCGCGCTTCTACGCCGACGCCATGACCGCGGACATGGCCGCGCTGGGCGTCGCCTTGCCCGACGCCGAGCCGCGCGCCACCGAGCACATCCAGGACATGATCGACGTCATCCGGCGTCTGGAAGAGCGTGGCCTTGCCTACGCCGCCGAGGGCGACGTCTACTATTCGGTGGCGGGATTCCCGCGCTACGGCGCGCTCTCGGGGCAAAGCCCGGACGCTCTTCAGTCGGGGGCGCGCATCGAGATCGGCGAGCACAAACGCAGCCCGCTCGATTTCACGCTGTGGAAAGGCGCCAAGCCCGGCGAGCCGGCGTGGGAGAGCCCGTGGGGACCCGGACGGCCGGGCTGGCACATCGAGTGCTCGGCCATGGCCCATCGGTACTTGGGCGATTCTTTCGATATTCATGGCGGCGGATCCGATTTGATCTTCCCGCACCACGAAAACGAGATCGCCCAATCCGAGGGCGCCTTCGGCTCTTTTGCTCGCCACTGGATGCACTCGGGGATGGTGAACTTCGGCGGCGAGAAGATGTCGAAGTCGCTGGGCAACGTCGTCACCATTCGCAAGGTAGCCGAGACCCACGACCTCGAAGCGTTGCGACTCTTGCTCATCAGCGTGCACTACCGCAGCCCGGTCAATTTCACGATTGCCCGCGATGCTGCCGGCGCGGCGGTCTATCCCGATCTCGACGAAGCCGAGGCCCGGCTCGACTATTTCTACCGAACGCTGGAGCGGCTGGACGCGTTCCTTGCGCCGCTCGGTAATATTACCGACAAGCTTCCGCCATCCGAGCTGGCCACCAGCGTCGGCGCGGCGATGGACGACGACTTCAACACCGCCGCGGCCATCGGCCACCTCTACGAAGCGTTCGTGCGGGCCAACAAGCTGCTGGACGACGCGAAGGCCATGCCCAAGCCGCAGCGGCAGCTGACCTTGGCGGCCATCGCGCGGGATGCGCGGACCATCGGCGAGACGTTGGGGATCATGCGGCGGCCACCGCCGGAATTCTTGCTCGCACGGCGGGGGCGACTGTGCGTGCGACGCGGGATCGATCCTGCTGCGGTCGAGGCAAAAATCGCCGAGCGAACCGCGGCTCGCACCGCCAAGGATTTCAAGCGCGCCGACGAGATTCGCGCCGAGCTCAAGATGACCGGCGTCGAGCTCATGGACGGCCCGACGGGAACCGCCTGGCGCGTCGCCTAGGAGGGTCGTCGTGATCGGGGTTTTTGACTCGGGTTTCGGCGGGCTGACGGTGCTGCGGTCGCTGGTCGCGCGCCTGCCCGAGTACGATTACTTTTACCTCGGCGACAGCGCTCGCGCGCCTTACGGCGGACACAGCTTGGAAGTCGTTCACAACTTCACGCGCGAGGCGGTCGAGTGCCTGTTCGACGCCGGCTGCCCGCTGGTCGTCGTGGCGTGCAATACAGCGTCGGCGCAAGCGTTGCGGACCCTGCAGCAGCGGCATTTGCCGGCGCATCGCCCGGACCGTCGCATTTTGGGCGTGGTTCGGCCGTCGGCGGAAGCGCTGGCCGGTCTTCCACCGGGTGCGATCCCCGGCGTTACGCACCCGTCGTTGCCGTCCTTGGCCGAGGGAACCGTCGCCGTGTTGGGGACCGTCGGGACCGTCCGATCCGGCTCCTACGCCTTGGAGCTGGCGAAGCTCGCGCCTCGCCTTCGCCTCATTCAGCAGGCGTGCCCGCTGTGGGTTCCCCTCGTTGAAGCGGGCGAGACCTCGGGCTCGGGCGTCGACTACTTCTTGCACAAATACCTCGACCCATTGTTCGCGCAGCCTGATGTGCCAACGCGACTCTTGCTCGGGTGCACGCACTATCCGCTGCTGCGGCGGGGAATTGCGTCCATCGTTCCGTCCCAGGTGGAAATTTTGGATCAAGGCGATCTCGTCGCCGAGCGGCTGGCCGATTGGCTGCGCCGCCATCCAGAAATGGAGCAGCGTCTGTCGCGTCGAGGTCAGCGACGATTTGCCACGACGGACGATCCGGCGTGGTTCGCCCGTCAAGGTGAACCGATCCTGGGAGGCGCGATTGCGGTCGAGCGGGTGCACCTGCGCCCCTTCGTCCCCTGTATCCATTGACCGCGGGCGAGGTTTGACCTGCCGCCTGGCGTGCGTACTCTTTGCACATGACCAAGAACCTCGGGCTCGGCGCCAACTACGTGCGAACCGCCTTGCTCATGGCGTTTCTCGTGGCGCTGCTGGCCATTGGCGGCCAGCTCATGGGCGGCACGCAGGGCATGTTCCTGTTTGCCTCCATCGGGCTCGTGATGAACTTCGTGATGTATTGGTTCTCGGACCGAATCGCTCTTTTGGCCCATCGGGCACGAGAAGTGGGTCTCGCGGAAGCGCCCAGTCTCCATCGCGTCGTGGAGCGGCTGGCCGAGCGAGCCGGCATTCCCAAGCCGCGCGTCTACCTCATTCCGTCTGAATCGCCGAATGCCTTTGCGACCGGGCGCAACCCCGAGCACGCGGTGGTCGCCGTGACGGAAGGCCTGCTGCAAATCCTGAGCGAACGCGAGCTCGAAGGCGTGATTGCCCACGAAATGTCGCACGTGCGGAATCGCGACATTCTCATCGCGACCATCGCCGCGGCGGTGGCTGGCGTGGTGGCGGCAGCGGGGCACGCCATTCAATGGTCGCTCCTCTTCGCCGGTCGGCGCGACGACGACGAGGGTGGAGCAAGCGCGGCGGGCGCGCTGGCTTGGGCACTCCTGGCTCCCTTCATCGCCATGCTGGTTCAGCTGGCCATCAGTCGCTCGCGCGAATACGGAGCGGACGCTACCGGAGCAGCACTGACCGGCAATCCGGATGCGCTTGCCGACGCGCTTGAGCGCCTGGAGGACTCGAAGCGCGTTCTGCCCTACGAGTTCGCGGGACCTGCGACCGCGCATCTGTTCATCGTCAATCCCTTGCGTTCCGGCGTGATGGCGTCGGTGCTCTCCTTGTTTTCGACGCACCCACCGACCGAAGAACGCATTCGTCGCTTGCGCGCCATGCGTGGGACGTAGAATTTGGGCGCCGCCGCGCTCACAGATAGAGGCGCAGGCCCAGCACCTGGCGCAGGTTCGAAACGATGCTGCGGAGGTTGTTCACCTTCGAGCTCCCGTGGCTGCGCGGCCGCACGGTGATGGCAATGTTCTTGATGCGGGCACCGCTGCGCGCTTGGCGCAAGATGAGCTCCATCACCACGGTCCAGCCTCGCCCTTGCGACACCAGGGGCGTGCGGTCGAGCAGACTGCGCCGGAACATGAGGATGCCCTGGAAGCGTGGAAAATTTCGGAAGAGGGCGCGCAGAAGCACGCGTTCGGCCTTGGACAAGAGCTTGCCTGCAATCGAGTCGTCGCGCTCGGGCAGCGTTCCCAGGACCATGTCGGCACCCTCGATGGCAGCGAGGTAGTCCGCGATGAGCGTCGCGGCGAATTGGCCGTCGGCAGGGAAGAAGGTCAGCAAGTCGCCGCGCGCTTCGGCGAAGCCGGTCCGGTAGACGCCGCCGAGTCCGCGGTTCGTGGCGTGGCGGTGAACGCGAACGCCGGGCAGCGCGCTCGCCAGACCTTCCGCAATCGTGCTCGTGCCATCCGTACTGCCGTCATCGATGATGAGGACTTCGTAGCTTTCGCCGAGCCGGACCAATTCGGTATGAATTTCGCTCACCGTGGCCTGCAGGCTCGCCGCTTCGTTGAAGGCCATGACGACCACCGACAGACGAGGGGAACGGCTGACCGGTGTTGGCATCATCCCCAGAATATGCCGAGGCAGTCGTACGAGCTTGATATTCTTGCCGCTCCTGCCGATGCTCAGGCTCAGGAGAACCTGATGTGGCGGCCGATGACGATCCTGCGATGGGTGTTGGCGGTTGGGCTCTTGGGGAGCACGGCTTGCAGAAGGCAGCCAGCTTCACCTTTTTGCCCGAAAGGAATGCACGAGGTGCTAACCCGGTCGGAGGCCGGCAAATCAGTCTGGTGCGAGACACCCGACAGATCGCGTGCGCAGTGGATCGAATGGCACGCTGGCACGACGAAGCCCCGGCAGAGTTGCGCCTTTCACGAGGGCCGATCCGAGGGTTCGTTCGCCGCCTGGCATCGGGACGGCAAGCTATGGGTGCAGGGCCAGTTCACCGCGGGCGTCAAGGTCGGCAAGTGGAAGCAGTGGGATGCGGACGGAAATGAGGTTGCCGAAG
>CAZTTW010000220.1:0-7197 GCA_964616265.1 uncultured Myxococcales bacterium
CTTGGAAAGCGAGATTTTCGGCTACGTGCGCGGCGCGCACTCGACCGCCAATGCCTATCGCCAGGGGCTCTTCGTCGAAGCCAACGGCGGCACCCTATTTCTCGACGAAATTGCCGAGCTGCCCCTGCCGCTGCAACCCAAGCTTCTGCGGGTTTTGCAGGACGGAGAGGTGCGCCCGCTGGGAATGAACCGCGCTCTGAGGGTGGACGTCCGGGTCATCGCAGCTACCAACCGCGACATCGAACGCCAACTACGGGAAGGTCGTTTTCGCGAGGACCTGTACTACCGGCTCAACGTCATCCAAATCCAGCTGCCACCGCTGCGTGGGCGGCCGGAGGACATCCTGCCGCTGGCGGATCACTTCCTGGCCCGCGCCGCCGAGCGCTCGGGCAGGACGGTGAAAGGCTGGCGCGAAAGCGCCAAGAAGGTTCTTCTGGCGTACCACTGGCCGGGCAACGTGCGCGAGCTAGAAAACGTGGTGGAACGAGCCGTGGCGCTGACCGAAGGCGATCTGATCGGCCCCGACGATTTGCCCCGCAGCATGCAGGAGCGAAAGAGCCAGGACCGACTGGCCACGGCCGTTGCCCAGGGCTTCACGTTGGATCAGCTGGAGCGGGAATACATCGAACGCATCCTCGAAGTGGAGGGTGGTAACAAGACCCGAGCAGCGCAACGCCTCGGCCTCGATCGCAAGACGCTTTACCGCAAGCTGGAAGAATACGCGTCGACCGCGCGCCAAGGCACCGATGGTTCCGACGAGTCAAAACCGGGGCAGTAGCGGCGCCGACGGATCAATCTGCGTGCGTCGAGCTTGGTCGATGTTTTCAAGTAGCGTAAGAATGGCGTCCATGCGCTCTTTCGTCTGGTGCATGCTCTTCCTCACCGGCTGCGCTTCGGCCAACGCCACCACCGAGCGAACACCGCTTGTCCCCTTGCCGGACACCGGCCCTGTCGATGCCGGCAACGACTTCGGCGGCGATGCCGATTTTCGCGCGATCGCCAACCACGCCGCGGGCTCGGAGCCGGCTACGGCGCGCGCCGAGCTCGAAGGGTTCTTGCAGCACCATCCGCATCACCCCCAGCGCCCAGCCGCGGTCGGCATGCTGGCGGCCGTGCTGCTCGGCCAAGGTGATGGATCTGCCGCCAAAGTCTTGCTCGACGAAAACGCGTCGCTGCTGGCCGCGCCCGAGCGCGATCTTCTCATCGGCCTTTGCGAGAGTCGGCTCGGCCATCATGCCCGAGCGCTGGACCTGCTTCGCCCGTATGTGAGTGCGGATCTACCACGCCTTTCCGGCCTTCCCGATGCTTTGCTGCGCAGCCTACTGCGACTCGCTTTGGCCAACGCCCTAGCGGATGCCGGAGATCCGGGCGCCGCCATCGACCAACTCGAGCTCTACGCGCAGGTCGATGGTAGTCGCGACGCCGAGCGCGCCTTTGCGCATGTACGCGCGGCCGAAATCGCAACCGGAGCGAAGGGCGAGACTGCGCTGGCGGCACTGACCGCTCGCCATGGCGTGTTTGCGCGCGCCGCACTCGGCACCAAGGCGGCGGCGGCTTTGCGCGCCCAGGGCAACGAAGCCGCGGCCGCGAGAATGGAGCAAGACACCTTGTCGGCCCGTCGACAGCTGGGCCTTGAGCCCTTGCCGGCGTCGAGCGTTCCCGCCGATCCGACACACCTCGGCCTCGTGGTTCCCTTCTCGGGCCCCCAGGCACGCCTCGGCGAGGTCGTCCTGCGCGGAGCCATGCTCGTGGTATCGGCTGCCGCCCCGGCAGGCCCGGCGTTTCATCTCCTTGGGCGCGATGCCGCCGCGCCGCCCGAGCGCTCGACCAGCGGCGGCGGTGCCGCGGGCGGCATGGTTTCGCTGGCCCATGAAGACAAAGTCGTCGGCGTCGTCAGCACGCCCGATCCGCGCAGCATCGAGACGGCGACGCGCGAAGGGCTTCCCCTTCTGCTGCTCGACGAACGCTCGCCCGGAGGGCAGACCACTGCGTTCCCCCTGATCCACTCGGCAGAGGCGCGCGCGGTGGCCCTGGCCCGCAAGGCCCTGGCGCTCGGCGCACGCAAGTTCGCCATTTTGGGTCCCGAGACCGCGGCGAGCAAGCGTTTGGCGGCGGCCTACGAGAAGGCCGTCCAAGAAGGCGGCGGCACCGTCGTTGGTCATATTACTTACGCCGCGAGCGCCACCTCGTTCACCGCCAACATCGCAAATCTGCGCAAGTTATCGTTCGAAGTCCTCTTCGTTCCCGACGATGCCGCCCACCTTGAGCTGGTGGCGCCGGCCTTGGCTGCGGCCGACATCTGGCCCCGCTCGCCACGAAGTACCATCGCTGGCGCGCGCGGGACCAGCGGCCGGCGGGAAGCCATCTTGGAATCGACGGCACTCTCGGTGTCGCCCAAGCTCCTGAACAACGCCGAACGCTACGTGCAGGGTGCCCTACTCTGCCCCGGCTTTTATCCTGCGGACGACGCGCGCAGCGGCGCATTTGTGAACCGCTTCCGCGACGCTTACGGCAGCTTGCCCAGCGCCAGCGACGCTTACGGCTACGACGCGCTCTTCGTGCTTCGCACCGCCGTCGAACGCGGAGCCCGCAGCCGCGCCGATGTCCTACGCATTCTCGCCAGCCAGTCCTTCGAAGGCCTAACCGGCGACATCCGCTTTGGCGCCGACCACGGCCGCATCGACCCGCCGCTCGTCTACGTTGTCGAGGGCGACAGCATCCGCGTCCTCAAGTAGATTTCGAGCTGCCGTGGCCAAAGCCGAAAACACCGACGTTCTGGGCGCCATTACCAAGGGAGACCTGGCGCCCGTCTACTGTCTGCACGGAGCCGAGCGTTTTCTCGTCGACCGTTGCCTCGCAGCCCTGCGCAAGGCGATTCTCGGCAAGGAGGACGCAGCACAAGGCGGTCTCGACTACGACGTGTTCGACCTCAAAGAGACGCCTTTCGTGGAAGCGCTGGGGGCCGCGCGGACGCTGGCCATGTTCAGCAAGCGGCGCTTGGTCATCGCCGACGGCATCGATCTCGTCAAAGCGTCCGACCTCGAGGGCCTGGTCAAATACGTGGCCGACCCAAATCCGCGCGCCTGCCTAGTCCTGGTCGGCGAAAAGGTCGACGGTCGCTTGCGGGCCTTCCTGGCCTTGCGCAAGGCTGGCTTCCTGCACGAATTCGGCCGTCTCAAGGATCGCGATCTCGTCACCTGGCTCGCGGGTGAGGTACGACTGCGCGGTCTCGATGCCGAAGGCGCTGCCCTGCAAGCACTGGCAGAATTCGCGGGGCCCGATCTCGGCCGCGTGGTGCGCGCCCTCGAACAGGTAGCGCTCTTTGCCAATGGCCGCATCCTGCGCGCGCACGTCGAGGAGATGATTCCCGAGTCGCGCGAGCGCGGCGTCTTCGAGCTGACACGCGCCATCGGCACGGGCGACGTTCGGTCGGCACTGCGGCTGACCACGGCCATGCTGCGCAATCGCGAGCCAGCGCTCAAGATTCAGTTCATGCTGATGCGCCAGCTACGCCAGATCTGGCGCGCCAAGGAGCTGGTCGCAGCGTCGGTCGGACGCATGGAAATCGCCCAGGCCGTCGGCGTAGCGCCATTCTTCTTGGACGACATTCTGATCCCGGCTGCGCGCATGAACACGGCTGCGCTCAAGCGCAGCTTCATGCACCTGTACCGGGCCGACCGCAGCTTGAAGTCATCGCGTATCGACCCGGAAGTCCAGATGCTACGCCTGGTGCGCCAGCTCGCCGAAGAGGCGGCGCCGCGAGGCCGGGCGGCGTAGCCCCTCACTCGCCTCGCTGCGCGTGGCGACCTCTCCCCGCTGCGCGGGGCGAGGTGGGCCTGACCGGAAAGGACTACGCCTTCGCTGTATTGGCAGCGCGGGTGAGACGCGAAACCTCGCGCGACGCCGTGCGCTTCTTGATCACGCCGCGGCCCCCGAGACGCGCGATGAGCTTCGTCGCATCTTTGAGCAAGGCCTGGCATTTCGTCGGATCTTTGGCCGCGATAGCGGCGCGAAGCTTCTTGACGGCGGTGCGCATGGCCGACTTTTGGCTAGAGTTGCGCGCCTCGTGCGTGATGCGCTGCCGGTTCTTCTTCTTGGAAGATTGAATGTTTGCCATTGGGAAGGTTGCGAAGTTTGCTGATGCCGACGGCCCCTGTCAAGAGCTGCTGTCGAAATCTCAGAAGCCGCGGTCCTCGGTCTTCATCTCGCCGCCCGACTTGCTCGGCGACTCGACCTTGATATTGCCCTGATTTCCACGGCGCTCGCCGGGCTTTAGCACCTCGTGGCCGGTGATGCGATCGACGACGTTGTCGTTCTCGTCGCGGTCATTGACCTTGTCGGAAATCACGCTGTCGACGAACGAACCCTTGGGGAGCTTGTCGGCATTGGCCTTACGAACCTCGGCCTGGCGATCCGACACCTGACGGTCGTAGATGACGAGGCAGTAGACATCGTAGAACTTCGCGCGATCGACCAACCGGAGACCATCGCCTTCGCTCGAACGCCACTGGTAGGTGTCGAGAACCTGCTGCTTCGACCCGTGGTCAACAACGGTGCGATAGACCGGCTGCGCCTTGCCGTACTTCTGCTGCATCAGATCGCCGAACGCCGTGAAGCTCTTGCCCTGCACGACTTCCTTGTCGAAGGCGATGAACATCTTGAAGAGCGCATCGCCCGAAAAGAAGAAGTAGCGGGTGGACTTGGGCTCTTTGTAGAACAGCATCGACTCGCCGTTGTTGGGCACGAATTCCTCGTCGATGATGGAGACTTCCCAGCCCGGCGTGCGGCCTTCGAACTTCACGAAGCTCTTGCTGATGCGATCCTTGTCCGCCTTGATGTTTTGGCGAATCTTGTCGTTCTTGGCGGGCTCGAGCCGAGCTTTGTCCAGCTGATCCTTGTACGACTCATCGATCTTGGCAAAGAGCTTCTCTTTGACTGCCTGCGGAGACATGCCCCACGTGTAGATGCCCTTGAGCTCCTTGATCTCGGATTCCTTCGCCAGAGGTGCCGGCCCCTTGACCTTCTCCTTCTTGGCGGCGGCCTTACCACCTTTGGCGGCAGCAGCCATTTGCGCGCTCGTCAGAGCCATCAGAAGTGCCAGGCAGGAAAGTCCGAGTCTTCTCATTTGCGTATCTCCTTGAAATCGCGAAGCAAACACTAGCACCCCTGGCATCAATTCCACAACGCTGATTCGTTTCCGCCTTCGCGATCAGTCGCCGAAGGGATCCGGGCCGCCCTTCACCTCGACGGGAGCGGGCGCAATCCCCGCCACCGGCTTACCACGAGCCGAAGTATCTCCGCGCGCCTCTCCGGCCTGCGCCATATCGTCCTCGCCTTCAGTTCCTGGGCGATAGCGGTCGGCGCGCCCTGTCCGCAAGTCTTCGCGCGGATTTTCTGCGTAAGAAGCCGATTGCCCGGGGCCGGAATAGTCGATCCAAAATGCCGACGGGCCGCTCTTGCGGTTGTCCATGTGGACGAATACCGAATTGGGGTAGTAACCGACGCCTGCGTGGTCGAAGGTCTTACGCACCCAATCGCGCAAGGCCGTGTTGGGAATGCCGGCAATCCGAAAATCGCAGGCGAGCCCCTGCTTGTGCGGGCTGCGCGGATTGCGCGCTACGCTCGGATGGCGGTATCCCGACACGACTTCCATGCGATGGCCTTCGTAATGGCGCGCTGTCTGATACAGCATGTGCGCTAGGCGCATGTCCATCTTGTGGACGGTTCCAGTCTGATGGCAGCGCATGAACCTGTCGAAACGCTTCTGCCAGCCTTTGATGGGACGGCCGCGGTCGTCCTGAAACCGGAGCATCAACGTCTCTTTGGTGTTGATCTGGTAAAGCTCGACGGGAGCGTAGCGAGACAACTTCTTAGGCAGTTTTCCCGTGGCCTTGCTGCCCTTGCCGCCGTTGGCCGTCGGCGTAGCGGGACGCACGCTCGCCCGGGAAATACCGGGACTCAGAACGAGAACGATGGCGAGAGCGCGCCAGAACAAGGCCCCATCATGGCAAGTCTTGGCCCCCGGTCGTCAACTTCTTTCGCATCTCGGAGAGCAAATCCCATGCTGCGCGCGGTGACAGCCCATCCAAATCGAGTTGGCGGATCGTCCTTGCCGCTTCTTCTACGTTCGGATCAGGTGCAGGCGCCGCTGGACGAGTGGCAGGAGCATCGAAGAGCGAAAGCTGCGGCACCTCATCTTGCTGCGGCCTCGCCGCCTTGGGCCCGGCAGCACGTGCTCGGCCCGAACTATCTTCCAAATGGTCGAGCAAGGTGCGCGCACGAGCAACGACCGCCTCGGGAAGCCCGGCCAAACGCGCCACCTCGATACCGAACGAGCGACTGGTTCCGCCCGGCGTGAGCTTGCGCAAAAAAACCACCTCGCCCTTCCACTCGCGAGCGGCGACACTGACGTTGCGCACGCGCGGATGCGATTCCGGCAGCGCACACAGCTCGTGGTAGTGGGTCGCGAAGAGGGCACGGGCACCGACCCGGTCGTGCAGGTGCTCGGCCACGGCCCAGGCAATCGAGACGCCGTCGTAGGTCGAAGTGCCGCGACCGATCTCGTCGAGAATGACGAGGCTTCTGCGGGTGGCGTGACGAAGGATGTGCGAGGTCTCGCGCATTTCGAGGAGAAACGTCGATTCACCTCGGGCGAGATTGTCACCGGCGCCCACGCGCGTAAACACGCGATCGCAAAGACCGATGCGCGCCGTGCGCGCCGGCACGAAGCCGCCCATCTGGGCCATGATGACGGCGAGACCGACCTGGCGAATCAGCGTCGACTTGCCCGCCATGTTCGGCCCGGTGATGAGCAGCATCTGCTCGCCATCGGTGTCGAGGCGAACGTCGTTGGGGACGAAGCCTCCCGTGGCCGCCAGGCGTTCGACGACCGGATGGCGGCTATCGATGAGATCGATGACTTCCGAATCGTCGACGACTGGCCGACAGTAGCTGTTGCGATGAGCCTGTTCCGCGAGCCCGGCCAAGACGTCGGCCGTGGCCACGCGGCCAGCAAGTGCAAACAGGCGCTGCGCGCTGGCGCCAACCTCGTCGCGCAGGCGATTGAAGATGCCCAGCTCGATGCTGATCCGGCGTTCGTCAGCGGTCAGAATCTTCGCTTCGTAGTCTGCCAGCTCGGGCGTGACGAAGCGTTCGGCGTTGGCCACCGTCTGCTTGCGCGTGTAGTCCGCTGGGACA
>CAZTTW010000221.1:0-7195 GCA_964616265.1 uncultured Myxococcales bacterium
CCGTTGCCTTCAGCTTGTCGTCCCGCGTGATCGGCTTCATCATGATTCTCATGGGGTCGGGGCCATCTTCGCTGATCGACTCCAGCAGCGTCGAGCTTGCAGCGATGGCCGCGATTCTTCGCGCCTCGGGAAAGATGGGTTTGATGCTTGCGCCCGGGTGCCCCGCCAACTGAAAGAGGCCTTCGACGTTCGGGCAGTAGATGCTCGATGCAACGGCGATCGGCGAGCAAACCAGATCCTTCGTCAAGACCTCCTCGTGCGAAAGATCCGCCGAAAGTCGGCGAATCTCTCCCGAATTCAGCTCGTAATAGAAGACGTCCCCCGCGACGGCGAGCTTGGCCGGCGTTGGACTGGTGTGCGGAGCCGCGTAGAGGACGTCGCCACCGTGGACAAAGACGCTGCCGATGCGCCAAGTGGACGCGCTCTCTCGCTTGACGAAAAACACCCGCCCGGCGTCCATCGCCGCCGTCTCGATTCGCCCAGCGTAGTAGAGCAGCGTGCGGACGTTGTGGTCCACGAGAGTCTGGATCTGGAACTGATCCACGACCGGCATGTCGAGCCAGGCGAAATCGTCGCCCGCCGCTAAGAAGGCCTGCGGCTGGTGCGCGAGCGAAGCGATCCGGCGCGCCTTGCCGCCCACCTTGGGCACCTGCCAAATCGCCCCTTTCGACCAATAGACGAGGTCGGTGCGAGTCGCGGCAGCGGTCGTCCCGTTTTCGAGCGGAATCTGCTGCGTGCTCGCTCCCGGCGTGAACCGATGGACCACATGATCCGTGAAGAGATAAATGGCATCGGCGTCGACGGCCAGACCCGCGACATAGGCCGAGGTAGCGTCGACCATCAGCTGCGTAGGCGCGCTTGCTTTGCTAATGTCGGGCGGCGGCGCGCCGCTGCGAACGCTCGCGTGGGTGCTCTCGCGACGGTGGCAACTGAGCAGGAGCCCGAGGATGACCAGCCCAACGGTCACCCCTGTCCCCTTCGTGTTTCGCTTTGCTTTCATGACCAGCAGCTCTGTTCACCTACGATACAGGCAGCGAGGCAGCTCGGTACACGTTCTTGCAGCGGCCAGCTGGAAAGCCCGGCTGGGATATACTGGAGGCACTGATGCGGGTCGCGATGCCGAGGTCTTGGCAAAAGAGTCAGCCGCTGTGAAGCCGCAGAGCTGGGCCGCGCTCGGCGTCGGGCTGGTTGTCTTGGCTGCGTACGTCTTCGCGGTCGCGCCGACGCCCTACCCGCTCGATTCGGCCGAGCTCGCCACGGCGGCGTTCGGCCTCGGTGTTGCGCATCCGCCGGGCGAAGAGACGACCCTGCTTTTTGCCAAGGCTTTCACCTTGCTGCCGCTTGGGAATGCGGCGTTCAAGGTCGCGCTGTCGCAGGCTGCAGCGGGTGCGGCGGCGGCCGTGCTGCTTTTTTTTCTCGTGCTGCAGACGTTACAAACCGTCCCGCTCGTCATGGAGAGAACGAGCCTCGAGGCGCGCACCGCGGTTGCTGCTGCGGCGGCATTGGCATTTGCCTTTGCACCTGGCGTGGTCGCCGTCAGTGACCGCGCCGAGGTGTACGCGGTGCAGACTGCCCTTTCGCTCGGCGGCCTCTGGCTGGCGCTGCAAGCGCGCGATCAAAGCGATGCGCGACTGGCCATGCTCGCGGCGCTGACCATCGGGCTCGGCGTGGGCAACCATTCGCTGGTGGCGGGACTCGTGGGCGCAGGCGCCGTGGTGGCAGCGTGGCCACTTCTGCGCGTCTCGACGATGCGCCGACGATTCGCCCTGGTCGCCGTGCTCGCCTTCGGCGCAGGCTTGCTCGTCCATGCGTATCTGCCGCTGCGGACGCAGGCCATGTTCACGGCGGCGGATCGAAACATGGACAACGTTCTTTGGGGCGATGCCCGCAGCTTGCGCGGTCTGTGGTGGCTGGTCTCCGCGCACACCTTCGCCGAAAAAGCCGCCATAGTGCACGGCAACGCCACCCCGTGGGATCTGCCGTTCGTTTTCTTCGAGGAGCTGGGGCTCGTCTTTGCCCTGCTCGCTCCTGCCGGTCTTTACTTTCTCGTGCGGCGCTCGTCCTCGCGACCGGCGGCAACCGCGCTCGCTGTTGCGGCCGCCGGCTCGATGCTGGCCGCGCTGGTCGGCGGCCTCGACCCGAGCAATCCGGACATTCGCGGCTACCTCGGTCCAGCCATCGCGCTCATCGCCGTGCTTTCGGCGAGCGCCATTGCGACGGGACTCGGCGTTCTGCGCTGGAGCAAGCTGCGCACCCTGCTCGCGATCTTGTTTCTGGCCGGCGCAGCGTCGCGCTTTCCGTCGCCGTCGCAGTATCCCGGGCTGCGACACGCTTGCGCGGCCGACGACGAAGTCCGCAGCGTCCTTGCCGACCTGCCTGCGCGCGGCGCTCTTTTCACCAGCCACTTCGAAACTGGCTTTCTCGTCGGGTATCAGCGCTTCGTCGAAGGCGCGCGCCCGGACGTGGCGTGGGCGCACCTCGCGTTTGCCGCCGGTCCGGGCTACGCCGAGCGTGCAGCCGTGGCACAGCCCGAGCTGGCAGGTGTTCTTGCCGAAGCTGTCGAGCAGAGAGACGACCTGCTTGCCGAGCTCACTGTTCTCGACGAAAAGCGACCGGTTCGGCTGGAGCCTAGCGCTGTGCTGCCATCGTCAGTGCGCCATTCCCTCGGTCCAAACGGCGAGCTTTGGGCCCTGGCGAAGCACACTTCCGCGACGGCGGCTTCACGGTTGCCGTCGTGGATGGCGGCCGAGGCCAGCGGTGACCAGCAGGTGAAGGCGTATCTTGCTTGGAGAAACTACATCGACGCCGTTTGGGCCTGCGAGCTCGGCCTGCACGAGCGCGCGACCGAGCGCTTTGCGAACCTAGAACAACTGGTCCCGCACGACGAGCGCTTCTCCGCGCTGCGGACGCATTGCCCTTAGGGCGCTTTTGGCAGACGGACGGCGGTTCTTTTGCGTCGGGCAAAGGCCAGGGCCGCCACGGCAAAACACAAGATCACCGTGGTTTCGCTTCGCTCATGCTTACCGCGAACATCGATAGAGCAGCCGCTGCCGCCAGTACCATCCGAGCCAGCACTTGGCGTCGCGTACGCGATGTCGGAGATAGCGCTGACGTTGCCGAACCTATCTACGGCGGCGACTCCGACGCCGTAGGGGATCCCATTCTGCAACCCGGCGATGCGATAGCTTGTCGTCGTTGCCGGGAGGAGACCCGAACACAGGTACTTGGGATCGAGATTGGAGAACGGACCATGGGCCGTTGGTTCGGCCGCGGGATTCATCGGACAGAGCGTGGCAGGGGTCTCGTAGGCCGGGCCAAAGGAGCCCGATGGAAAGACTTGGTTGTCGGAGCCGCGCTGACAAAAGAGTTGGACGCCGAGGAGAGTCGTGTCAGCTGCAATGGTGATACCCGCAGGCCAGCTCCAGGACACGCTCAGGCCTTCATCGCCGCCATTGGCGGCCACGTTCGTCGGCACCAGCGGAACTTGACCCTCCAAACCCACGGTAGCCGATGGACCGGGGTCCATGTCAGGGCCAAGACCTGAGTTGGTTTGTGCCCAGAATTGGATAGTCGTCTGCGCACTCGTCGTACTGCAAGCGCTGGCAGAGTCGCAACCTCTCTGCATGCCACAGGAGGGTGTCTGCAGGGAGTTGAACAGGTAGGCCACCGGAATCGGAGGACTTTCCCAGTAATTCACCGTTCCGAAGACCGCCATTCCGAAGGCGACTCCGGGGTAGTTGCCTGGGTCGAGCAGATTCGTGCAGTACGCGGCGAGCGTTCCCGTCACCAGTCCAAGATTGAGGCAGTCGACGCCAGCGGCGCCCGCGAACAACCGCCCGATGCCTTGGCCACCGGTTAGGTTATTCTCGAGCAGAGTCTGAATCTTCGCTCCCACATCTGCGGCTGGTTGGATGACGATCTTGAACTCGCCGCTTGGGTCTTGGTCACATTGGCAGCGCGCCCGGTTGAAGAAGTACTGCTGTTCAACCGGGGTCATCCGCACCCATTGGCTCCCGCTCTGGCGCTCGAAGAAAATGGTGAAGTCCGCAGCGGCCAGACTGGGTCCCGACTGGGCGTGAGCGCGACCGGCAAGAGCGGTGGCCGAGATCACACAAACCAAGATCGACTTAGAAATTGTTGAAGCCATGATGAGCCGACGCAGAGTGCAATGAAGGTGCCACGCGACGCCGCGGTTAAATCTGGTGATTCTCCGCTCAAAAATCGCGTTCCACGATCTTCGCGTCCGCAATGCTGATCGGCTGACATGGCCGAACCTCGGCCCTCCGCCAAAGTGGCAAAGGACCCTTGCGTCTCGCCGAAGCGACAGGACGACGCCGACGTGCAACCGTTGCATCATGGGCTGCGCTTCGCGCACGTTCGGCAGACAAGATCGCGGTTCTTTTGCGGCAGCGCACGCGCTAAAGTGGTGCCTGGTAGACGGCATGCCAGCCGACATCATCTTTCGCACCGATCTTCCCCACGGACGCTGCGTAGGGGTGCGCGTGCCGGAAGCCAGCGAACAAGTCGATCTCGGCTGCCTGTGCGACGAAGAGCGCGACTATCTGGCAACGCTTGCGCCGGCGCGAAGACCGACGTGGTTCGCAGGGCGCGTGGCCCTGCATACGGCGCTGTTCGAGATTGGGCTCGACCGCGGCGCGGTCTTGGCGACCCAGCGAGGCGCGCCCGAGCTGCCCGCCGACGTCACGGGCTCCATCAGTCACAAGCGAACGCTGGCGGTAGCCCTAGCGGCGCCGCGAAAGAACGGGATCTCCATCGGCGTGGATATCGAACCGGCGCCCGCTATTTCAGCCCTAGGCGAATCCGGTTGGGACAATCGCCCAGATATCAGCAGCCGAGTGATGACCCCCGACGAGCTCGCCCTTCTTACCGAGATTCCCGAGCGCTTCCGTCGCCGCGAAGTCATTCTGCATTTTTCACTGAAGGAAGCGCTGTACAAGGCGATCAATCCATTGATTGGTCGCTACGTCTCGTTTCAAGAAGCAGTGGTATTGCCCGCGGCCGACGGCACGGTGGCGGTCACCTTGAATCTCAAGAAGCAGGAAGGGCCATTTCGCGTCGGCGCGCGCTGGACCGAAAGGGACGGCCACCTGCTGACGACGGCGCAGGTCGAAAGCGCCGAGTAGCTTAAAGCTACGAGCCGAACCGAACGGCCAACGCCACGCCCACGCGATAGGTGAACGCATTGAAGCGTTCGTCTTGGTGGATCGCTGGGCTGCGCACTCGACCGTAAGACCAGGCGGGAGTCGCAAAGAATTCCAAGCGAAAATCTTGCCAGACGTGTCCACAGGTCTTGTCGACGCAAAGTTCGACTTTGGATGTGCCACTGTCGATCCCCGCTGGCTTCGGATCAATCGAAAAAACCGGATTGGCATAGGTGAGAAGGCCACCGACTGAATAGGTCATACTGTTGCGGGCCGCGCCGCCTCGATACCAAGTCCCGGCATGAATGCCGGACATGGCGATTGGCTTGTGCCCCTCCGTTTCCGAGGTCCACAGGATCGCATCGTAGTCCTGCAGCTCCTCGTATCCCGCGCCGACCCACCAATGATCGGCGAGAGACAGCGCCAGCATGGGGCAGATACTGGGAAGATCCATGGGCCGCCGAAACACGGGATCGAGGGGCGGTGTGATCCGCATTTCGATGGATACTTGCGTGGCCTCGGTTCTGGGCGCAGCCATTGCCGACAACAGCACGACGGCGAACGAGACTGTGAACTGAGCTCGGCGACTCACGGGCGGTACCGCCGCCAAGCAAAGAGCGCAACGATGGTCAAGCCGGCTAACGACAGAAGGCCACTGTGAGGAAGTCGACTGTGCGGGCGGATCGAGCACGCGGAATCGTCGTGAACCACGACGTCTTCCGTCCCACGGTAATCCTGCGCCGGCGCCAGGGTTAGATTCACGTCCGCCGACGCCGAGATCTTGTAGAACGAATAGGTCAACCGGGTGAGACGATCGCCAGATTGGGCGACGCCGCCGAACGACCCGACGTCGGCGTCTTTGATCGCGCCCGAGTACCAGAGAACCTGGTCGCTATTCGCAGCCGAAAACGTCAATTGCACGTCGCCATGGGTAATGCCGAAGATCCGCCACGTCACTCGGCTGTACGCGTTGGTGCTGTCGGCGGCCGCCATGCGGGAGGGCACCACGGGATCTGGCGTCGGGAATGAAAGGGTGACCGGCCCGAGCGCTCGGCAAACCGTCCCGTTCCCCGACACCGCGTCTTGGCTTATGCGAAAGGCGAGAAAGTACCAACCCTTCGTCACGTAGTACGAAAACACGCTGGACGCCGCGCTGGAGTACGCGTAGCCATTGGCGGTCAGCCAGTCCGTGAAAGAAGATTCCGTGGTGGCCTTGAGCTGGACCCAGTCGAGAAAACCCACATGACCACTGGCGACCACGGCGGGCGAGTCGTCTGCAGCAGCGCCGCCTGCGTTACTCTCCGAGGCCCCGCAGCCGGCAATATTTGATTGTTCAGTCACTTCGTGTTTGTTGGGTTCCGACAATGTCGCCGCCGTATTGAAAGCATTCTGCTCGGTCGTTTTGGGTTCTTGCGATAGCAGCGAGGGCACCGGCAGAATCAATCCAAAGTCGGTAGCGGTTCCACAAAAGGTCGGTTGGAACGAGTAGGTTTCGACGCCGTCTTTCCACGCGACGATGATGTCCTGGTGCGGGTCGATGGTGACGTTGTTGCCGAAAGACATGCCGCAAGGAGAAGCGGCGGCGCTCGTCAGCAACGTGACCATCGCAGCCGCATAGGCAAGCGGGCGCTTCATGGCTTGACCTCCGGATACACGCAGCGGAAGCCGACATTGGGCGCCCACGCATCCGGCAAGCTTGCTTTGCGACAGGTGGTCCGCAGCGAGACAGCACCGCCCACCCAGCAACCGCCGCGCATGACTTTCAAAGTGCCGCTCGCAGGACCAGTCGGATCTTGGCTCGGGCTCGTCCGGTAGTAGGCGGCGTCGTACCAGTCCGACGTCCATTCCCAGACATTGCCGGCCATGTCAAAGGCACCATACGGGCTTTGGCCTGCCGGCCGCCGGCCCACGCGGTCGGTGTCTCCCACACAGCCGGCGAAATTGGCTTTCGAGCAATCGGGCGGACTTTCGCCCCACGGGTACGTGCGCGGGGCATCGCTGCCTGCAGCGGCGCGCTCCCATTCGGCCTCGGT
>CAZTTW010000222.1:0-7167 GCA_964616265.1 uncultured Myxococcales bacterium
GGAGTGTAGTTGTAAGTGTCGGGTTCGAACGATTGCGTTGGCGTCTTGGTGACGACGAAGCGGGTACCATCGTTGTAAACGTAGGCGTGAGTCACCAGGATCGCCGGCTCGGAGGCGTGTGCCTTGAGCACGCCGTCAGCCCACGCCACGACCGCATGGCGAGGTCCGAATTCGAGGGCGAGCAAAAGCCAGACCGAGCTGCCGATGGTGACTTCGGCGTAAGTGTTCTCGGCCTGGTTCGACTGGAACGCACCACCGAACCAGGCGTACTGGCCAAAGCGAGAGAGCGGAAAATACTGGTCCATATAGCCCTGGCGGTTCCAGTCCTCGTCATGATTACCCGCCAGCACCAAGTAAGGAATCACTCCGTCGAGCTTCGCAAAGGCATCGGAGGCGACTTGCCACTGGGCCTGACTATTCGGGTTGTCGACGATGTCTCCCTCGTGAAGTACCGCAACCAGGTTGGCGGAAACGCGATTGTCCCGAATCCATTGCGTCTGTGCCTGGAAGATGTCGGGATATCCGGCAGCATAGAACTGCGTATCGGGGAGCACCACGACCGTAGGATTGGCGGGCGCACCGGCCTCGGCCTGAGCGGGCGCACCGGCCTCGGCCTGAGCGAGCCCGCCGTCGTGCAGTAGCGCCGACGTGTCGTCGCAACCGGCGAAAATCGCCAGCAACACAAAGACAGAGCCCGCCGTCAGCGCACGTATCAGAAACGAAAGCATTCCATGCGATTATCGCATGAAAACTCTCACGGGTCGTGTCATCGACGTCTCTCTCTCCTCGCTCGCTAGCTCAACCAGGTCGATCATCGCTCGAACGGTCCGAGATCCACGGGAGCATGGCGCACCACACCGGCGCGATCGGTGGGAACCTCGGGCAGGAGGTTGCCGAAATCGAGCCACGGCGTGGTGGCAGTGGGGGCGAAGGCCGCCGGGTCGTGGCCGACCGTCGTCGGGAAGGCCACAAACCAGGCGGGGTCGACGGTCGCGATGACTCGCTCAGTGGCGGTCGGGGTGTAGGCCGGCGAGGTATCGTCGGAGCCGAAGAACCCGGAGATCCAGGCGTTGTGCTCGAACGTGTTGGCCGTCACTGTGGTGGCGTCCGTGGCCAGCAGCTGGCCGTTGGCATTGGCAGTAACCGAGCCTCCACTGAGGCTGACTGACATGACGACGTTGTTCTTGAATTGATTGCCGGTGGAGCTGTTGGTGACTCCGATGGCTTGTCGGTTGGCGGTCTGGGTGATGAACAGATTGTGGGCGACCAAGTTGTTGGACGAGCCGAGCTTGGGATTGTCGGTCTCCTGCCAGAAACTCGCCACGTGGCGCGCGGGCAAGGCGAAGATGTTGTTCTTGATGGTGCTGTTGCGGACCGAGGTGAAGTTCGGTCCTTGCGCCAAGCTGTGGTGGAAGAAGTTGGCTTCGATCAACATGAAGTCCGAGGCACCGCGGCCGCCGGTCGGGCTGCTACCCGCAACCGCGTCGCACTCGGGATCGGTCACGTCCACGCCGTCGTCGGTGCAGGTGGACGCCGGATCCGCGTTGATCTGGAAGTCCGACGAGGCGGTGTTGTACATCTCGTTGTAGCGGGCGATGTTCCAGTCGCTGCCGTTGCTCAGGTAGATTCCGTGCCCATCGCCGGTGCCTGAGTCGTGGCCGATGCAGTTCTCGATCACGAGCCAATCGGATTCCCGAAGGGATCTTTGTTTTGGCCGTGGCCGAGGTTGTTCAGCACGGCGGTGCCCTTCTGGTGCTGGTTGGCGGGATAGCCGGCGCCCACCGAGCGCACGCCATAGTCGCCACCCACCAGCTCGAACCCGTCGACCGCGACGTAGTCGGAAGCTTCCAGGTTGATGCAGGTCTTGCGCCCGGAGCTGCAGCAGTTGATCGTCGCCGCGGGCGAGCCGTCGGCTTTGCGCTCACCGAGAAGGACGATGGGACTGTCGTAGGTGCCGCTGTGATCCGAATCGAGCTCGAAGCAGCCGGCGTAGGTGCCGGCGGTAAACACGATCATTCTTCCGGGCACGACCGCCGCGAAGGCTGTCGCCACGCTGGCTGGAGTCGAACGCGAGCTACCATCGGCCGTCCCGTTCGGGCTGACGTACACCGTGCTTGACGGTCGCCAAGCACAGTCCGTGTAGTACCGATTGAGCTTCTCGGAAAATCCGAAGTATTGCCCGCCGCGCGCGACTGCCGGCGCAGTTGTCGAGGTGCCACAACCACCGTCGATGCCAACGACACTGCCATCGACGAAAGAGCCGCCGGCGCCGCCTCGACCGCTATCGATACCACTCCCGCCAGCCGCGTCCCGGCCGTCCGAGCCCGCCGTGCTCGCATCGTTACCGCCGGTGCTGCCACCTGTGCCGACCCCACCATCGCGGCCGCCGCTGGCGACACCGCCTGCGCCCGCGAGAGCGCCGCCGCTGCCCGCGCCACCCGTACCGAGTCCGCCGCTGCCCGAGCCGCCCGTAGCACTCTGGCCGCCAGCGCCGCGATCCTGCTTTCCTGCATCGTCGCCCGCCGCCGCCCCATCGCGCGCACCCGAGGTAGAGCTACTGCAGGCTCCCGACGCCAGCAAACCAATCATCATCCCCGAGATCCACACCAGCTTCGTCCTCATGACGAGCATGGTAGCGCGTTTTCTGGCCGCCAGGTCGACGGCGAGTCCACCCCGGGAGTTACGAGCCAGGCGGCTCCGCCGGGCTCGGACCCGAAAGTAAACAGCCTGATGAGGCGTCAGCCGCGCCGGGCTGCTTCGATGGCAGCGATGTCGATCTTCCCCATCGACATCATGGCCTCGAAGGCGCGCTTGGCCTCGGCGCCACCCGCCGCCAGCGCATCGGTGAGGACGCGCGGGGTGATCTGCCACGACAGTCCCCAGCGATCCTTGCACCAACCGCACGCGCTCTCCGCGCCGCCGTTGCTGACGATCGCCTTCCAGTAACGATCCGTCTCCTCCTGACTATCGGTCGCGATCTGAAAAGAAAAGGCTTCGCTGTGCTTGAACGTCGGCCCGCCGTTGAGCCCGAGACAGGGAATACCAACGACGGTGAACTCCACCGTGAGCACATCGCCTTTCTTGCCGCCCGGAAAGTCGCTCGGCGCTTTGTGAACGGCGGTCACCTTGCTATCCGGGAATGTAGCGGCGTAGAAGCGCGCCGCCTCTTGCGCGTCCTTATCGAACCAAAGGTAAATCGTGTTCTTCGGCTTCATCGTCGTGCCCTCCTCGTGCGTGTCGTAACGGTCTCGTGGCGTGTGCAGTAGTCTAGCGAACACGGAGCGAAAAGCCTGCCGAGGAGCCTTGCGGAACATGACCGTCCCGATGCATGGGGATTCATCAGCTCTCACGCGTCGGGCGGGCTCGGCTCGTCGTCGTGGAGGATTCGGTGCGCGGGGGTTTCGAGATCGTCGAATTGGCCGGCGCGGGTCGCGCGGACGAAGGCCCACACGGCGGCGCCGCCCAGGGCGAAGGCCAGCGGCATGAGGAGGTAGATGACGCTCACGCCGCCTCCTTGGCGAAGGAGCGCAGCCAAAGCGCCATGCCCAGCACGGTAAAAGATGCCGCGGGCATGAGCACGGCAGCTTGCAACGCGTTCACCACGCCCGTGATCGCCAACCCTGCCGCGAGCACGTTGTAGGCAAGCGAGACTGCGAGACAACGCCGAATCACCGACAAGGTTCGTTCGGCGCCGTCGAAGACCTCGCTGACAGGCCCAAGGCCCGAACGTCCGAGGTAAATGTCCGCCGCGCTCAGGCTGGCTTCCGCGCCGCCGTGAACGGCAATGCCTACCGTCGCGGCGGAGAGCGCAGCGGCGTCGTTGACCCCATCGCCGACCATGAAAACCGGCGCACCGCCCTTCGCCGCCGCCTCCACCGCGCGGACCTTGTCTTCCGGCGAGAGACCGCCATGACAGCTCGCTTCGCCAAGTCCCAAGGCGGCGCCGACGGCTTTCACGGTGGCCGGATGGTCGCCCGAGAGGATCGCAACCTGCACGCCTCGACGGGAAAGGTCGGCGATGGTGGCGCGCGCGTCGCTGCGAATTTTTCCACCCACGCCTGCCACGGCGACCAGGCGACCATCGACCGCAATCCATACGGGAGTCAGTGCTTGCGCCGACATCTGGTGGCTCGCGTCCTCGGCCCAGCCGGGAGTGGCTGCGGTGCGCGTACGCGAGCGGATGAAGTCACACGAGCCGACCAGCAACGCGTGAGCCGCGACAGTTCCCTCGACGCCGGTCGCATGCGCCCGATGCAGCGTCGCGGGTGCGTCCGCGGCCGCCTCGAGGGCGAAGGCCTGGGCAATCGGATGCGAGGCTTGCTTTTCCAGGGCTGCAACCCAGGCGCGCACGTGGGCGGGCGCGCCCTCGGGCGCCTCGCGAAAATCCACGACGCTCAACCGATCCTCGGTCAGGGTCCCCGTCTTGTCGAGGAACAGGATGGGTGCGGTCTTGGATTTGCGCGCGAGCTTTTCTAGAACGTCGCCGCCTTTGATCAGGATCTTCTGTCGGGCCGCGCGGCCGAGTGCCACCGAGACTGCGAACGGCGTGGCGAGCCCGAGGCCGCAGGGACAGCTGACGATGAGAAGCGACACCGCCCGATCCACCGCATGCCCCGGCTCGACGAAGAGCCAGAAAACGAGCGTGGCCGCGAACAGGCCGGTTGCGATCACGGTGAACCACCCCGCCATGCGGTCGGCCAACTGGACGATGGGGGCTCTGCGACGGCTGCATTCTTCGACCAACGATAGAAGCTTTCCCACGCGGGTGGCGCGGCCGCTCGCGGTGATGCGGACGAGGAGAACGCCGGCAAGGTTGACCGCGCCGGCGAAGACCCGGTCGCCTTCGCCCACGGACTGTGGGCGCGACTCGCCGGTCAAGAGCGCCAGGTTGACCGATGATGTGCCGTCGCCGACGACGCCGTCGGCGGGAAAGGATTCGCCCGGCCGAACCTCGACGAGGTCATCGGGGGTGAGTGAGTCGACCGGAACTTCGCAAACCTCATCGCCGCGGCGCAGACGTGCGAAAGCGGGCGTAAGAGAAAAGAGAAGCTCGACGGAGTCTGTGGCCCGGCGTTCGAGCCGGCGCTGCACGAATCGGCCGACGAGGAGAAGAAACACGAGCCCGGTCAACGAATCGAAGTAGATCTCGCCACGATCGAGGACGGTGTTGATGGTTCCGGCGATGGTGCCGGCGACAAGTCCGATGCTGATGGGCAGGTCGAGGTGCGCGCTGCGGGTGCGCAAGGCGGCCCAGGCTCCTCGCAAGAACATGCTGCCGGGCCAAAGCAAGACGACCAAGCTGATGACCAGGCTGGTCCAGCGGAAGAGACGAGCGTACTCGCCTTCGATGCCATGAAAGTAGCCGCCGTAAAGGGCAAAGGCGAGCAGCATGACGTTCCCCGCGCCGGCGCCCGCGACCCCGATGTGGACGAGCAGTCGCCGGTCTTCGCGTTGCCGTATGCTCCGCACCTCGGGATCGCGTCCGACGTGAGGCCGATAGCCGAAACTATCCAGCGTCCGCGCAATCTTTGAGAGCGGCACCGCCCGCTCGTCCCAGGTCACCCGCAGCGTGGAACGCCGCATATCCAGCCG
This sequence comes from uncultured Myxococcales bacterium, assembly GCA_964616265.1. Lineage (GTDB taxonomy): Bacteria > Myxococcota_A > Polyangia > Fen-1088 > Fen-1088 > Fen-1118. The sequence continues at coordinate 5,593 of CAZTTW010000222.1, forward strand.
GGCTTCCACGACACCAGAAAGCACCCGCGGCAGTTTCTCCAGAAGCCAGACACACGCCGAGCAATGGACGCCTTCGAGCACCAACTCGATGGCTCGCACGGTCGTGCGCACGGCGGGCGCGTGCCGTTCCAAAAAGGCGCGATCGTCGAGCTCGACGTAGGCGCGGCCGGTGGGCTTCGCCGGCGTTGCGGCCTCGTCGGTGCGCATGCCGTAGTACTGGCCAAGACCGCAGGACTCGATGGTCGCGCGCACGATCCGACAGCCGTTGCAGCAAAACTGCTCGCTGGCATCGGCGTCGACCAGGCCGGGGGGAACCGGCAAGCCACAGTGGGCACAGTCGTGCTCGCGGCCCTGAGACGCCGTGGTGGCCGCGGCTAGTGACATGGACACCGGTGATGCTCCGTCGGCGTGTTGGCCGTTCCGGCCGATGCCGGCGGGACCACGATGCTCCAGCGTCCGACGATCGACGATACGCCCAGCCCGATGACCAAGATCGCCGTCGCGAGTTGAACCCAGCGGCCAGCCCGAGCCAGAACCTGCCGCACGCCCGCGCCAATGCCCGCCAGAATGGGGACCGTACCGGTCCAGAAAAGTAACATGACCCACAAGCCGCGCATCGTGCTGCCGGTGCCGGCGGCCGTAGCGACAAAGGCATAAAGCCATCCGCAAGGAAGCAACGCCGTGCACAGCCCCGTGCCGAAGGCGCGCGCCGTGGGTGCCGCCTGCACGAAGCGCCTCTGCACTCGGGCGATGAGTCGGCCGAGCACGAGAGTGCCCGTGACCTTCGGCAAGCGCACTCCGAAGATGGCCAGCATTCGTCGCCCACCGAGGAGCACGAGCATGCCGCCGGCGAGCACGCCCGCGATGCGGCCGACACCGAGCAAGGATGCGCCGAAGTCGAGGGACGCGCCGACGCTGCCCGCAAGACCGCCAAGCACCAGATAGGCCAGCAGGCGGCCGCCGTGATAGAGCGCCTGCAAGGTCGCCGGACCGCGACGTGGGTCGCGAAGCATGGCGAACGCCGCGAAGGGTCCGCACATGCTGGCGCAGTGAAGGCTGCCGAGCAGGCTCGCAATGAGAACTGCACTGTAAAAGCCGGTCATGGCGCTGCGCCCACCGAGTGCAAGAGTGTCGTGGTGTAGCTGTCGTCGCCCCGCTGGGCAACCAGGCGCAGCTCCCAGATTCCCGTGCGTACCATCCCCGCATGAGTCGTGTAATGGCCGGGCGTCGTCTCCACCAGGTCGGCGCGCATGCGCTCTTCGCCGCGGGCGTGGGGAAACGCAAGCACGGCGGCGCGTGCGCCGCGTACCGGGTTGCCTTCGCGATCGGCGATGTCCAGCTCGAGGCCGCGCGTGCCGTTCGCGGCGAGACCGGCATCGGTTCGCGCGGTGGCCTTCCAACCGAGGGCCTGGCTCGCGCGGTTGCGCGCCGAAAAGGCGTCCCAGGCCAGCGCCTTCTGATAGTGGTTGGGCTCGACGGCGAAGGACGGGTAGCGCGTGGCAACCAGGATGACCGTCACCATGCCAGCCGCGTGCAACATGAGCTCGAGCGCTACCTGGCACTGTTGAGCGCGAT
>CAZTTW010000223.1:0-536 GCA_964616265.1 uncultured Myxococcales bacterium
GCGAGGGCATGGTCATCGATCCCAAGACGCTGGTCGAAGAGATCCATGCCTTTCGCAGTCAGGGGCTGCTCGCCAAAGATCAGGACCTCGTCGTTTCGGGGCGCGCGCACCTGACGTTGCCGCACCACCGCGACCTTGATCGCTTGCGCGAGGGCAAGCCGGGCGCCATCGGCACCACCCAGCGCGGAATTGGTCCGACCTACGAAAGCAAGGCATCGCGCACTGGCCTGCGCGTCGACGATCTACTTCGGCCCGATCGCCTGCGCCGCAATCTGGAAAAGAACATCGCCTACGTGAGTGCGGCTCTGGCCAAGTTGGGCGCGCCCGCGCCAGACCTGGATGCGCTCGTGAAGGAGTACCAGGCCTACGGCGAGGAAATTCGTCCTTTCGTCGGCGATGCCTCCCGCTTCTTGTATGAGCAGATTCGCGCCGGCAAGAACGTCCTTTTCGAAGGCGCACACGGCGTGCTGCTCGACCTCGACCACGGGACGTATCCATTCGTCACGTCGTCGTCGACGACGGCAGGCGGCGCCTGT
>CAZTTW010000223.1:546-7143 GCA_964616265.1 uncultured Myxococcales bacterium
ACCGGTTGCGGCGTCGGTCCGACGTCCATCGATACGGTCATCGGCATCGTGAAGGCGTACACCACGCGCGTTGGCAATGGTCCGTTCCCCACCGAGCTTTTCGACAAGATTGGCGAGGGCCTGCGCGAAGTCGGCCGCGAGTTCGGCAGCACGACCGGTCGTCCTCGTCGCTGCGGCTGGCTCGACATTCCCGCTTTGCGCCTGACTGTACGGCTCTCGGGCATCAATCGCTGGCGCTGACCAAGCTCGACGTGCTCGACGGCTTGCCCGAGGTGAAACTGTGTACGGCCTACCGCTTGAACGGCAAACTGCTCGACGAGATGCCGCTCGATCCCGACGATTTGATGGCGGTCGAGCCGGTCTACGAGACGCTGCCTGGCTGGCCCGCCAGAGCTGCCGGTGCTGCGCCCGTCCACCGAGTCGAGGACTTGCCCGCGGCCGCTCAGGCTTACCTTGCACGCATTTCCGAATTGGTCGGCGTCTCCGCGTCGGTTATTTCGTGGGGTCCAGGGCGCTCCGAGACCATTCTTGGGAGCAATCCCTTTGCAGGGGCCGGCGCGGCCTAGCGCAATGCAAGACATTTCTGCGGCGGCACCCTCGACGCGAGCAATTGCGGACGGAATCTCGTTTGCGGGTAGTTCTTTTGTCAGAATGGCTTGCCACCTAATGCCTCCTATCTATAATCGCCGCGTCCGTCGATGCCCGTCGAAACGAGGAGCTCATGAAGATCGTCTGTGATGCCTGCCAGGCTAAGTACTCGATTGCCGACGAGAAAATACAAGGGAAGGCATTCAAGATACGGTGCAAGAAGTGCGGCCACATCATCGTTGTGAAGACGGGTGACGCGGCGGCCGCGGCTGCTGCTCCGGCTACGGCCGAGAAGGCCAAACAAAGTGCTTCGGCAGAATCCTCCGCGGCGATTACTCCTGCGGTGGTGGCATCGGCAGCCGATCAAGCCGTCTGGCACGTGGTCGTCGATGGTGAGCAGGTGGGCCCGCTCAACGAGGCGGAGGTTAGGGATCGTCTGCGTCAGGGAAAAATCAACTCGGACACGCTGGTCTGGAAAGAGGGCTTCTCCGATTGGATGCAGCTTTCCACAGTGCCGGAATTGGCCGCGATTTTGGCGCGCATCACGCATCATCCGGTGGCCAAGCCCGCCGCGCGTGAATCGGGACGCGTTTCGAGCTCGATGAAAGTCGCCGCCTCGGCACCGACGCAAACCGAGCAGCCCTCGGGCGAGAGTGATCCCTTTGCCGCGCAGACAGTCGTGTCACCGACTGCTTCGGCCGACTTGTTTGCCGCGGCTGCGGCAGCTCCGGCGTCCGCTGTGCCTTCGCCGGTAGCGGCCAGTCCGTCGTCGCCTTTCTTGTTCGGCGGCACGACCCAACCCTCGGAGCCGGTCATCACGATCAAGAACGGAAACAATTCCGGCTCGACGCACTTGACGGGCCAGCGCAACGAGAACTCGGTTCTCTTCTCGCTGTCGAATCTCGAAGCGCTCGCCGTGCCGAGCAAGTCGCCTGGTATCCGTGCTCCTTCCGGTACCTCCACCACGGAAGGCTCGGGCCTCATCGACATTCGCTCGATGGCGGCGATGACGTTGAACGACGGTGCCAGCGAATCCAGGCGCTCGGCCGATGCCCTGCCGACCTTCTCGACTCCTCAGTTCTCGCCGGTTGCGCCGGTGCTCTTGCCCATGTCGTCGAGTGGTCCGCCCAAGTGGGTGTACCCGGTTTTGGGCCTTCTTGGCGTCGGAATTTTGGTGCTCGGCTACGGCATCTACAAGGTCGTGACCGCACCCGCGCCCGGCCAGGTCGTTGTTGTCGCTCCGCCACCTGCGCCTCCTGTTCCCGCTCCAGCGCCCGCTGCCAACCCAGCACCCGTCGTGGTGCCTGCAGCTGAAGCGCCGAAGCCCTCCACGGCGGAAGCCAAGCCGGCCCCAGGCGAAGAGAAGCAGGAAAAGCCCAGCGAAAAGAGTGCTCGGAGCTCTGGCAAGTCCGAAAAGGGCCACCGGAAGGGCAGCGAGTCGGCGTCCGCCAAGTCCGGCAGCGACAGCCGAAAGCCGGAAGCCACGGCAACGCCGACGCCGACGTCCGCCAGCGACTCGTCCAAATCGGCCGGCAGGAAGCCCGGTGGCAAATCGCTCGACGATCTGCTCAGCGATGTTGGTAGCAAGAGGAGCGGTGGCGACGAGCCGAAGCCCGCGCCGCAGGTGAAGCTCATTACCCTCACCCAAAGTGACATCGTCAACGCCATGAAGGGCGTGCAGCCCAAGGTTCAAGCCTGCGCCAACCAATTCAAGGTGCCTGGCACCGCCATGGCCAACATCAGTGTCGCCTCAGGGGGCAAGGTCAGCAACGCTACCGTCACGGGTAAGTTCGCTGGAACGCCTACTGGATCCTGCGTCGAAGTGGCGGCCAAGTCCGCTAAATTCCCAGCCTGCCAGGGCATGACCTTCCCGTGGCCGTTCACACTGAGTCCTCGCTAGGAGCAGTGATTTCCGCAAGAGAGTACCAGGGCCCCGTGGCCACTGCAGTTCGAGCGCACATAGCCGGTACGGTCTGGAAGGTTGAAGTCTCTTTCGACGATGAAGTCGAAGAAGGCCAGACCGTGGCAGTCCTCGAGTCGATGAAGATGGAGATGCCGGTCGAAGCACCTATTGCAGGGCGCGTGACTGCCATCCACGTCGAGCCCGGGCGTTTCGTCGAAGAGGGCGAGTCGCTTATGGATCTGGGCTAGCGGTTGCGCCGGGATTCGGCTGACTCGGCTGATTCGGGGAACCAGGTGGCGGGGCTGCATCGGGCTGCGCTGCGGGCTTTTCGCCCTTGCGCGGTGGTGGCGCCGGCGGTCCCTCGTCGTCGCGGAGCTTGACGGAGAGCTTGTCGAGCAGCATTTGCTCGAATCGGTGCGGTAGATCCGGAATAGAGATGGCCATCTTGGTGGCATCGCGGCCCTCGTAATCCGTGGTGCGTATGAGCTCGAGCGAAGCTCTGCACGGCTTGGGACCGTCGGTGTAATCGAAGAGCACGTAGCCTGCGCCTTCGTCCTTTTCGCGGATGGGGAAGCCTCGGTCGACGCGTAGGAAGCGCACGGCCGCGGGCCAGACGCTGGTAATGGGATAGGGTGCAATCTCGTGCGTGCGCGCCCAGGCGAAGGTTGCGGCCAGTGAGACGGTGGCGACGCTGGCGAAGACGGCGGCGCTTGTCCAACTACGCTTTGGCATGGGTTGCCTCTTCATCGGCAGCTCGTTGAGATTCTACCACCAGGCTGCGGAGTGAAGCCGCGTTGCCGCCCACGAAGAGCAGCGCGAGGAAGCCAAAGGCGACGTACCACACGAATTGAATCCCGTGCAGAGCAATGGCGTAGGCGCCTCCGACCGAAGTCAGGATGGATTCGGGCAGGTACGCAGCCAGCGCCAAAAGGACACCGGCGTGGAATTGTCCGACCAGACCTGGCGCGTTCGGCAACGAAATCAGAACGCCGGTGAACGCCATGGCGGCGAATGCCGCGTGAATGGGAATAGGCAGATGCATGAGCCGCGCGAGAAGCCACATGCCAAGTCCATTGGCGGTCCAGTAGAGCGCGGTTTGCGCCAGGAACGGCAAGTTGTCGCGCGCGTGTCCGAGAGCACGGAATCCGCGAATGAGTGCGCGCAGCCGATCGTCGAGCTTGTCGGCGAGCTTGGGTGCGAGCCTGCGCAAGAACGTGGTCGTAAGCAGTACGCGAATGGTGGCGTCGGGCCAGCGCAGGGCGAAGCCCAGGAATGCGGTTAGCCCCAGAAAACCAAGCAGGGCAAGCCACGCCGAGAACGCCAAGACGGGCGGATAGGCCCGCGCTCCGGGCGCCAGCGAGAGAAGGTAGGTCGCGAAAAGCAGAATGGCGATGACCAAACCGTCGACGATGCGTTCGACGGCCACCGTGCCCAGCACCTCGCTCATGCGCGACTGGCCTTCCTTGGCCACGTAGTAGGGCCGCGCAAATTCTCCAAGGCGGAAGGGCAGCGCCAAGATCGCCATGAAGCCGACGGTCGAGATGATCAGCAGCCGGCCAAAGGGCAGCGACACACCGATCGGGCGCAGCAAATATTTCCAGCGCCACGCACGCAGGAGATGCACCGGCACCAAGCAAAGCGCGTAGAGCAAGACTGCTCCAAGCGGCATGGCCAGCAGGACCGCTTTCGTCTGCTGAACATCGATTTTGTGCACCGCAAGCGCGATGCACAGCGCGCCCACGGCGAGCGAAAGGGCTATCTTGGCGATGAGCTTCACGGCAAAGGGTCGATCCTCAGGGCAACTCGCCCGCCAAAATACGGCGAGGATGCTCTTCGAGCAATCGCGTAAGCGCTTCGGCGCCGAGGCGCTTTCGAATCCATTCGATTCCGCTGCCAACCGTGTCTTGCGTGTCGGGACTGTGCATGTCGGATGCAACGGCGTGCGCGAAGCCTTCTTCGACCAAGCGGCGGGCGGCTTTCACCTCGGCACGGTTGCCAGTGCCCCCGATCGCTTCCAGGTCGACGACCAGCGCCGCTTGTCTGCCGAGCTCCTCCGCGAAGGCGAGGTCGCGCTGGACGGCCAAGTAGCGCTCGGGATGGGCCATCACCGGCAAGGTGCCGCCCACGCGAATCTCGAAGAGTGCTTCGTCGAGATTTGGCGGCAAGGAGACGGGATTCACTTCGAACAGAAAGGCGCGGCGGCCGTCGTAGCACGGCACCGTGTGCTTGCGCAGGCGCTCGATGAGGATCTCATCCCAGTAGTTCTCGGCACCCAAGCGGAGGCGCATGTCCGGGCGCTTGCTGCCGGCTTCCGCGCGAACCGTGGCGAGCGCGGCATCGATGGCGTCAGCCGGCGGAATGAAGAGGCCGTTCCGCTGATGCGGGGTGGCGCACACTTCTGTGAAGCCGAGCTCCGCGAGCGCGCCAAGCATCTCCATGCTGGTGGCGAGATCCGGCGCACCGTCGTCGAGGCCAGGCAAAACGTGGGAATGGAGATCGATGTACTGCGGCACGAAAATTCCAGCACTGACCATAGCGGATCTTTCCTGGCTTGGCTGCACTTTCCCGGATCGCACAAATTGAGCATGAAAGTTACAAACCGTGACGATTGGGCTTGCGTGAAAGGGAACGTAGATTGCAAATTGAACGCGGAGGAAGGATTTTCCTATGGGCGACAAGGTTGCTCTGCCAAGTCTCAATTTACCGAAACAAAGGACCCACTGGTCGGTGGGCGTCGTCGTTGCAGGCGGCGTACTACTCCTGATCCTGGCTGGTGCTTTTTTGGCTGTTATCCGCAGCCAACAAGCAAAGACCGAGGCGTATGCCAGGCGTGAGGCCGACCGTATGGAGGCCATCAAGGCGGAGACCGAAAGGCTGAAGGCCGAGACCGAGAGGGCTTCGGCGGAGGCACGGAGGAAGCAAGCAGAGGCCGCGGCCGCCAACGCTGCGGCTGCTGCTGCCGCCCAGAACAAAGCCGTCGCCACCAATCCCGCCAGTAGCGTCGCCAATAGCGATGCAGGGAAGGCGAAGCCTTCGTCGAGCAAGAAGAAGGGGTCGCACAAGGGCAACGTCGCGAGCAACGGCGCTACCAGGCCCGCCTTGGCGGCGCCCGGCAGCCCCGCCGCGCCAGCTCCGGCTGCGCCGCCCAAGCCCGCCTCCTCCAAGGCGAGCAAAGACATCGACGACATCCTCAAGGGCTTCAAGTAGAGGGCGGGGAGGCCCGCCCCGCTCGCCAGCTACTTGTTCGGCTACTTGACCTTCGTGTCGACGATTTCCTCGATCCGCGTGCGCAGGTCGCCGTCGCGTAGGGTGACGGTCAACGTATCGCCGGGCGCAAGTCCTGCGCGACCGTGCAGCACCTTGCCGTCCGGTCCGCGGGTGAGGCTATAGCCGCGGTCGAGCACCTTTAGGGGAGAAAGTGCGTCCAGCTTGCTCGACAGGGCTTCGAGGCCGCGGCGGCGATCGCCGAGGAGTGCCGATCCACAGCGGGAGAGCCGACGTTCCAGCGTGACGAGGGCCGCCCGCTGATCGGCGATGCGCCGCTGCGGGTGCGCGCGCAACAGTCGACCTTCGATGGCCTGCAGCTCCTTTCGTCGTCGGTGGCAGGCTTGGTGCAGCGAGCGCGACATGCGTTCGCTGAGCTCGTCCACGCGCTGGCGCCGCTCGTTGATTAGCCGGTGCGGGTTGCCCATGCGTGCACGTCCGCGCTCGAGCGCGAGACGGCGCGCGCCGATTTGGCCAAGCAGGGCGCGCCCCAGGCGTCCGGACAAGACGCGCACTTCGGTCAGCAGCTCGGCGGCCACCGGCACCGCCAGCTCGGCCGCGGCCGAGGGCGTCGGCGCGCGCAGGTCGGCCACGAAATCCGCGATGGTGAAATCGGTCTCGTGCCCGACGGCCGAGATGACCGGGCAGGAGCAGCATGCGATGGCGCGGGCCAGGGCCTCGTCGTTGAAGGCCCAAAGATCCTCCATCGAGCCACCGCCGCGAGCGAGGATGATCACGTCGACATCGCTTATCTTGCAAAGCGCGGACATCGCCGCTGCGATCGCTAGGGCGGCGCCTTCGCCTTGCACGGGAGTCGGCGAAAGCAAGATGGGGACGGGAAA
>CAZTTW010000224.1:0-7141 GCA_964616265.1 uncultured Myxococcales bacterium
CGAAACCGGTGCGCTTGCCGTTGCGACACTGAAGCATGAACAGCTTCTTGTTCTCGACGGTGAACTCGATGTCCTGCATGTCCTTGTAGTGCTTCTCGAGCTTCTTGCGAATCTCGTAGAGCTGCTTGTAGGCAACAGGGAAATCCTTTTCGAGGTCGGCGATCTTTTGCGGCGTACGAATACCGGCGACCACGTCTTCGCCCTGGGCGTTGACGAGGAACTCACCGTAGAAGAGGTTCTCGCCGGTCGACGGGTTGCGCGTGAAGCACACGCCGGTGGCCGAGTCTTCGCCTTTGTTGCCGAAGACCATGGCCTGCACGTTGACGGCCGTGCCCCAGTCGGAAGGAATGTTGTTCAGCTTGCGGTAGACCTTGGCGCGGTCGTTTTCCCAAGAGCGGAACACGGCCTTGATGGCGCCGGCCAGCTGGTCGAGCGGGTTCGTCGGGAAGTCCACGCCCTTGTGCTCTTTGATGGCGGCCTTGAACTCGGCCACCAGCTCCTTGAGCGCGGAGGCCGGCAATTCCGAGTCGACCTTGACGCCGATGGCCTTCTTCTTGGCGCTAAGAATGACCTCGAACGGGTCGTGATCTTCTTTGCGCTCGGGCTTCATTTCCAGCACGACGTCGCCGTACATGGCGACGAAGCGGCGATAGGAATCGTAGGCGAAGCGCTCGTTGCCGGAGGCGTGCGCCAAGCCGGCCGCGGTCTCGTCGTTGAGGCCGAGGTTCAGAATCGTGTCCATCATGCCCGGCATCGAGGCACGCGCGCCCGAGCGGACCGAAACCAGAAGCGGGTTCGACGGGTCGCCAAACTTCTTGTCGAGGAGCTTCTCCATCTTGGCGACGGCGACCTTCACCTCGGCGTCGAGATCTTTCGGCAGCTTGCCGCCGGCGGCGTTGAACTCAGTGCAAACTTCTGTGGTGATGGTGAAACCAGGAGGCACCGGCACGCCGATGTTGGTCATCTCGGCGAGGTTTGCACCCTTGCCGCCGAGCAGATTCTTCATGTCCTTGTTTCCCTCGGCCTTACCGCCGCCGAAGAAATAGACGCGCTTGATGCGCTTCCCGGCTGCTTGCGGTTTGGCTTTGGCTTTCGCCTTGGCTTGAGGCTTGGCCTTCACTACCTTGGCCTTGACTACCTTGGAGGCTCGCGCTTTGGTCGGTTTCATGGCTTTGCTTCCAGTCTTCTTCTTGGTTGGCATCGGTGGGCGTTTCTAGCAGGGAGAGCCAGGGATTGAAAGCCCCGAAGCCTCTCCGCATTCATTTGGTTTTTTCTCAGGCCAGACGTGTTGCGAAGGTGTTTCCAAGCTCGGTCGCCTTCACCCGGTCCTGGGCCATACTGTCGCGATCGCGCACGGTAACCGTCTGGTCGTCGAGACTCTGGAAATCGACGGTGATGCACCAGGGAGTGCCGATCTCGTCTTGGCGACGGTAGAGCTTGCCGATGGCGCCGGTGTCGTCGTAGACCGCGCGAATTCCGCTCTTTTGCAGATCGCGCTTGAGGCCGCGGGCCATCTCGACGAGACGAGCATCGTTGCGCTTGAGCGGAAACACCGCGACGGTCACGGGCGCGAGCCGCGGATGCAAATGCAGAACCGTGCGGGTGTGCTCCTCGGCGATCTTCTCCCCTACCCCGCGCACCTTCTTCATCACTTCGATGGTCGCCGCCTCCGAGTCCTCCATGAGACCGATTAGCTGGGGCAAGGTGCCCGGCAGTCCAGCCGCGATGCTTTCCGCCGACGAAACCAGGCGCTGTTTCACATCGGCCGCCATGCCTTCGCGACGGCCCACCGAGCGGGCGAAGCTTTCGACCAACTCGCGCAGCCTGGCCGTTTCCTCGGCTGGCGGCTCCTTGACCAGAGCGTCCTCGTAGGCGTCGCACAGAAACGCCAGCGTCGCGCGATCGGCACCCGCGGACGGTTCGATGACATACGGAACGAGGTGCTTCTTCTGCTCTTGATCGAAATACTTCAGTTCGCCGACCGCGTCGGGATTCTCGGGGGAGCGGCTGTGCGATTTCAGATCGAAGTCGGTGCGATTGGCGATCCCTTCGAGCTCGCTCCAGCCCATGGGGAAGCGATACTCGAGATCCACGCAGCGCTTGGCGTAGTGAGCGAGTTCGTGCTTCTCCTGCTCGCGCACCCGCAAGTTGTCGGGATTCATTCCAAGACCGAGGTACCAGTTCTTGCGCTCGGCGATCCACATCTCGTGCGCGGCTTCGTCCTCGCCGGGACGGACGAAGTACTCGATTTCCATCTGCTCGAACTCGCGCGTGCGGAAGATAAAGTTGCCGGGCGTGATCTCGTTGCGAAACGCCTTGCCGATTTGGGCGATGCCGAACGGCAGCTTCCTGCGCATGGTATCGAGCACGTTGCCGAAGTTGACGAAGATGCCCTGGGCGGTTTCGGGCCGCATGTAGACCAGGCCCGAGTCGTCGCCCAAATCAACGGGCCCGACGCTGGTTTTGAACATCAGATTGAACGGTCGGGCCTGCGTGAGATCCTTGGAGCCGCACTTCGGACAACTGAGCTCCTTGGCGTCGATGGCGGCGTTGATCTCGGCGATGCCCTTCGGATCGCGGCCCTTTTGTGCCGCGAACACGTGATCCGCACGCGGCCGCGTCTTGCACGCGCGGCAGTCCATCATGGGATCCGAGAACGTCGCCTCGTGGCCCGAGTATTTCCACACCAGGCGATTCATCAGGATGGCGGCGTCGAGACCTTCCATGTCCTCCCGCTCGTGCACGACTCTCTTCCACCACGCGCGCTTCACGTTGTTTTTCAGCTCGACGCCGAGCGGGCCGTAGTCCCACGTGCTGCTGAGGCCGCCGTAGACCGACGACGACGGGAAAACGAAGCCGCGACGCTTGCACAAACTGACGATCGTCTCGAGAGAGCTGGCTGGCATGATGAGGCGGCAATCTAGCCCGCAATATTCTTCACGTCTACGTCAGAGGCGAGCAGAACCGCCTGACAATCCACCGGCCGCTTGGGGATGCGTTGCCGGTCAACGTGAATTCGACATTGCGCCGGACATCTTTTCGATAAAATCCAGCGAGCGAAGCGGTCCATGGACGTGCTCGCGAATCAGCGCGAGGACTGCCCGACGGCAATTCGTGCCGACGTCGCGATCGAGCACGAGCGCGTCGGCGTCGGCCAGCGACGTGTGCGACAGGTGTTCGAGCTCGCCACGAACTTGTCCGCTGATGAGGTCGCCCCTCGGTCCGCAGGTGCGGCAGACGGCGCCGCCACGTGCGGGGTACCAGCGAACGTCCTGCCCGCCGAGGTCGCTACGCCCGCAGACAACGCAACGGTCGAGCGATGGCCCGATGCCAAGGCGGCGCAAAAGCCCAAGCTCGAACACGCGCAAACGTTCGGCCGTCGCAATGCCGGCGCCAAGCCGAGTGAGGAACTCGTCGAGCCAGGCAAAGACGGCCTTTTCCGGCTCGCGGGCCGGACACAAGCGGTCGCACAGCTCGATGGCATAGGCGGCATGCGCGGCTTTCGCCACGTCCAGCCCGAGTGCACTGCGGTCGTCGCGCGCCTCGAACGACTCGAGGACCATCAAATCGGCGCCGGAGCGGTCACGCAAATGCGCCTCGCCCGTGGCCGCCATGCCGAGGCCGCCCGAAAAACGGCGCGAGCTCTTTCGCGCGCTGCGAGCTAACGCCGAGACGCGGCCGCATTCCGTGGACAGTAAAGTGACGACCAAGTCCGCTTCCGCGAAGGGCACGCGGCGTAGGACGATCGCAGGAGTAACGACAAGCTGCCTCACGGACGAGGCGTCTATCGTGTCAGGTATCGCGAGCTGATGCCAGCAGCGTCGAAGGCGCTTGTCTCAGGCTGAGGCCTTCACCCGATTGCGGTTGCTGGCGCAAGAACAGCGAGAGCGTAATCGTCGCAATGAGCAGGACGATGATGACGAACACCGCCAAGCCGATGCCGTGGCGAGGTGACTGAGAGTCGTCCTCGGCGGCCGGCAAATCAGCGGGGACGGCCCTCGGAGGCGCAGGCAAAGGGCGCCTGGCTACCATCACTGGCATCACGGGCGGCTCGGCGGCACGACGGCGCTCGGAGAGGACTTGGTCGAGGAGTCCGAGCGGCTCGTTGCTGGAGATGCCGAGGGTCTTGGCGTACGAACGGATGAAGCCGCGTACGAAAACGTCGGGGGGCAAATCATCAAGGTTGCCAGCCTCCATCACCTTCAGCGACGACACCGACAGCTTCGTGGCCTGGGAAAGTTCCGCGAGAGTCACTTGGCGCTTCTCGCGCTCCGTCTTGAGGAATGTGCCGAAGTTCATTGTTTCCATTCGCAAGAGCCTTCCTCACTGGATCATCTGTGCGTAGCGCTTGCATTCTTCTGCTACGCAGCTTCGCGGGGACATATCTGCGCAGACGCGGAACATTTCGCGCGCCTTGAGTGAATCTTTGCGTCGGTCTTGGACGAGTCCATCCAGGAGAAACGCCTCTTGGATGGGGCAACGCTTGCTGTCGGCCACCAACGGAGCGAGAACCTCGGCGGCTTGGTCAAATTCGCCCCGCTCGACGTGCACCTTGGCCAATCGGTAGCGCCCCACGCAGAAGGACGGGGCGCGCGCCACGGATTCGTAAAGTTCTTTCCAGGCGTTCTGCAGATCCTTCTTGTGAAAATAGGCCCAACCCAGGTTCGCGCGAGCATACACCGGCGAATCGTAGGTCGGATCCTTGAGCGCTTTCTCGGCAGCGGCGATTGCTTCGTCCCACTCGCGCAGCAGAAGCGCGACGGCAGCAAGGCTATTCCAAGCTTCCGCAAAATTCGGCCGTAGCTCGACGGCCTTGTGAAAGTCGGCGCGAGCGTCCCGCAACTTGAGGTCCTGCTCGCTCCGGACCGACTGTTCGTCGGCTCCCTTGAGACAAGAAACCGTCTCGGCCTGCGCACCGTAGTCGTAGGCTTGCTTGAGCGCGATGAGACCGAGCATGTTGTGGGCCTCGGCGTTCTGTGCGTCCGCCACCAGAGCCTTCTGCAACTCTTCGATGGCGGCCTCCTCGCGATGATTTTGGAAATACCCGACGGCAAGCTGGTATCGCACCTGTGACTGGTCAGGATCCCGCTTGGCACGCGTGGCGCACCCGGGAGCTGTCAGCACCGCGATGCAAGTACCCATAGTGAGCAGAAGTCCTTTCAAGCCGTTGATGGTTTCTTTGCCTTTTCCAAGCATTCTCGATAGGTTAGCCCACGAGACGCGGCCGGACGCTAGCAGGACTAAAGCCGGCAAGTCAATCCGAAAGTGGGAGCTAAGCTGGGGTACATTTGTCGACTCGCCGCGTAGGTAGACTGCTCCGGCCGGGACGACCGATGCCATTGTGACACCATCGCCCACCCGTTTGCTAGACCCCTTTTGCGTCTGCGCCCCAGATGTACTTGTGCAGTTGCAAGTTCAGGCGGACCGGAAGTCGGTCGCGGACGACCCAGGAAATCAGCGTCTTGGCGTCGAGGCGGCCGTGCACCGGAGAAAACAAGACTTCCGTACTGCCTGCGAGACCTAAGCCCGTAATCTTCTCGACGGACCACTGGTAATCGACCTCGTCGGCGATGACGAACTTCACGGCATCGCATGGGCGAAGCCCCTCGAAGGCTTTCCAGTTCATGCGTTGGCTCTCGCCCGAGGACGGAGTCTTTGCATCCAAGATGCGGAACACCTCGACGGGCAGTTGGTCGACAGCGTGGGCACCGGAAGTTTCGATGGCGACGCGCCGGCCGCCGTCGAGGAGCCGCCTGGCAAGCACGGCGATGTCGGGCTGAAGCATAGGCTCGCCTCCGGTGAGCAGAACGAACGGTTGGCCCAGGCGCTCGACCTCGGCGACGATTTGGTCGAGGGTCATGTCGCGGCCGCCGTGAAATGCGTAGGTGGTGTCGCAGTAGCTGCAACGCAGATCGCAGCCCGTCGTGCGGACCAGGGTGCAGGGAAGGCCGGCGTATTGGGATTCGCCGTGAATGCTCGCGTAGATCTCGGAAATGCGCATGGTCGTGAGCACGCGACTATGATTCGCGCCAGCTCGTGCGTCCATGGTATTTCCAAACGATGCTGGAGCATCGCGGACCCGATCTTCAAGTTGTACTTCAACGCTTGGGCCTCGACTTTCACGTCGTCCATCACGCGGCCCGCGGAGACGCCCGACTGAGCGCCATTCTGATGCACGGGTTCTCGGCGCACGTCGGGCTCTATTCGCACGTTGCCGCCGCGCTTGCCGATCAGGGAATCGCCGTTACGCAATTCGATGGCCGCGGCCATGGCAAGTCCGGTGGCCGGCGCGGCCACGTGGACGACTTCGGTGATTACCTCGACGACTTGGCCATGGTCATCGAATGGGCGCGCAGGAGGAATCCAACACTGCCGTGGGCGTTGGTCGGGCACAGCCTGGGCGGCGCCATTGGGCTCTCGTACGTACTTGACCCAAAGCGTGTGGACAACCCGACGCGGCTTGTGCTGGCCGCGCCCTGGCTCAAGCTGAAGATGGCGGTGCCCGCGCCGAAGCGACTTGCTGCCAACGTCGTCGCGAAGGTGTATCCGACGCTGAGCATGGCCAACGGTCTTTTGGCCGCAGACATCTCCCGCAATCCCGAAGTGCTCGCCGGATTCGACAGAGATCCCCTGGTGCACCACGTTGCCAGCGCCGGCTGGTTCATGACCACCCTGCGCGCGCAAGCCCACATCCGCACGCACGCAGCCGAGCTGAAGGTGCCGACGCTCATCCTGCTTGCCGGTGAGGACCGAATCGTGGCCAACGAGGCCAGCGAGACGTTTGCGCGCGACGCGGGCAACATCGTCGAAGTCCGGCGCTATCCGGGCCTCTTTCACGAGCTCTATCTCGAGCCAGAGGCGGAGGCCGTCGTGACGGACATCCGCAGTTGGCTACTTTCCGACGGCACAAAAGCAAACGCGGCCTGATCAAGCGACCAGACCGCGTTTGATAGAGGCTTGTTTGCCTCGCTGCTTTACTTCTTCGAGGTCAAACCCGCGAGCTTCTCGCGCATGACATCGCCGAGCGTCGCCGTCGGACCGCCGGCGCTGAAGCCCTGCGCATCGGCGACTTCCTCGGCGCGGGCGGCGCCACGGAACGAGAGGCCGATCTTGCGCTCGGCACCGTCGACCGAGATAATCT
>CAZTTW010000225.1:0-7113 GCA_964616265.1 uncultured Myxococcales bacterium
CCGACGATTCATCTCTCTCAATCTTTTACGTCAGGATGGGATCAACGCCCTCTGCTCAGCTGCTATTCGTATGGCAATTGAGAGAACGATCTTGTTTTCAAAATTGATGCCTTCGCCAGCATTAAGACATTTCTTTGCCTCTTCGTGGATTAGCTCAACTACGGCCTTCTTCCCATTGGCCCATCCTCCTTGAGTGCCAAATAGGTCATTGTAGATCTGGTCAAGCTCAGCCTGAGTTATGTCTTGGGAGTCTTTCTTCCAATGGAGCAGGGATGTAAGCTTCATGAACTCTGGGCAGTCGTCGCCTCTTGTGTATTCGATAAGGTTTCGTATGAATGGAATGGAAGCGACCATCTTTCTGGGGTCTCTGAAGAATTCTGGCTTCCAGTCATTTACGAAGACGTTCTTGATCCCGGCCGCTTGTGTCAGGGTCAGTCCAGTGCCGCTCTTCCACGCCATGAGACAGTTCGAATACGGAACAAATCTGCCGTTGACGGTTCGGAAGAAGTCGAAGTTGTGGGTCAGGATGATTAGATTGAAATGCTGTTCAGCCACAATATCTTGTAGGTACTGAACGATGGCGTATTTGTTTTTGTAGTCGAACGAGTCGGCGATGTCATCGACAACGAACACCGTCTCTTGCTTTGCCTTCTTTCGCGCCTCAATCTCAAAGATGATGTTCAGAATGTAGAGGGCTTTCTTTTCGCCAGTGCTTAGGGCCTGCATCAGGGCGTCTTTCTCTACTTGTGCTGATTCTGCCCCATCTTCAAATGTGAATCCCAGGCTGAGCATCGGCTCCTGTCCTAATGTGACGGAGACTTTGTTCTTGGCTGTTAGCCGGAATGGGACGAAGAAACGTGTGTTGAAGATTTCGATTACGTTTTCCCATTGAGTGCGCTGTTTGCTTGCGGCTTCTTCGATTTCCTTTTTCCTCTTCTCGACAGCCAGGTACTTGGCGATCAAGTCCAGGTAGAGGCTCTCTCTTGCCTTGAAATACGACTTCCAAATCTCCTCCCTGAAGGCCTCGAGATTTGCCAACCTGGGAAGGAGATCCTCGCGTTCTGCAAGATATGCATTGAACTCCCTGACGTTCGCGTTCTTGGTGATTAGCTTGTCGAGATCCGAGAACTTCTTTCTGAGTTCCTTGTCTTTGGAGATTCCCTCCTTCTCCTTTGCGATCAAGTCCTCAAGCTGCTTTTGGCTGGTGATTTCCATCTTCTTGTCGCCATTAAGGCTCACGGTGTGTTTGGCGTCGAAGAAGCCATTGTCAGCGAGGCTCTTTGCAATAGTTGCGGCATTGTAGTAATTGAACATGCCCTTCTTGAAGTAGGTGGAAGAGGCTAAGAGTTCGTTGTATCTCTTGACGTATTCCTCGATCAGCGTCTTGAAGTCCTTCGTTCCAAGCAAGGCGAGGACCTTCTCGTCGAAGATTGTGTCGTACTGGACGTCGGAGAATGGCGCGTCGCTCTGCGCGAGGAGTTCGTCCTTAATGCGAATTAGAGCTCGATAGAAGGCATCGTTGCTCTTGGTGAATGTTGAGGAGACTTCTTGTTCCAGATCCTTCTTGGAACCTGATTGTTCCTTGAGAGCCTTTAGGAAGACATCCTTGGATTTCTTGATGTCAATGTGGAGCTGCTCGTATTCTTGGCGTAGCTTGCTGTCGACCAATAGTGTGGAGGTCTTTTCCGTGTGCCCTAGGACTGCGTCATAGGGCTCAACAACAAGAATGCACTCCGGGGGGAGATCAACTCCGATCTCGTCGACGATTTTCCTGCTGCAAACTCTGGCGGGGAATATCCTGTCCTTGGAGAGTTCGCCGTCGGCAACATCCTTGAAGGTGCGCGCCAGTGATGACTTCATCGCGCCATTCGGGGCGTAGATGGCGTAGGCTTTGTGGCCAGAAAAGTCGAACTGCTGATGAAGCTTTTTGATTCCGTAGCAGTTCTTGAGGTCGATGGTTAGTTTGTTCATGGCTTTCCCTGCAGACGCGTACTGGGCCGAGCCTGTCTAGCATTCTGCGGAATCATAGGAAACCCGCTCGCCCAGCGAGTGACGTATACGCAGAACGCGCCGCGTAGGATCCCGCAGCCGTTGGCCGTTTCTAGGGTGGAGGCCAGAGCCTTCGAGGCTCCGAGCGGTGTGCCCGAAAGGTCGCGCACGAGCGAGGGTCCTGAGAACACCGTGGTCAGCCACATGTGGCGAGTTTTTATCTTCTTTCGTGGGGCAAGCCGATTCTCTCCGAGGACAGACTCCGGATGGTGCCGGGGGTCAAGCGTCCGGACCCACGACAACAACCCGACTTGTCCCACAGCCCGCCCTCTCTACCCGCACCTGTGCGCCGAATCGCTCTTGGAGCTCAGGCACGTGGGAAATGATGCCCACGGTGCGCCCGGTGGCTTGAAGGTTCTCCAGAGCCACCATCGCGTGGTCGAGGGTGTCGCGGTCGAGGGTGCCGAAGCCCTCGTCGATGAAGAGGGTTTGGGCTTGGGTGGCGCGGGTGGAGATACCAGAGAGCCCGAGGGCGAGGGCGAGCGACACCAAGAAGATTTCGCCGCCCGAGAGGCTGTTGATGGTGCGCACCTCGCTGCCGAGATCTTGGTCGACAACCTGCAGCTCCAGCGCGGTATCTGGTGCTGACATCAGCCTATAGCGAGGCGCAAGGTCCGCCAGGTGGGCGTTTGCTTCCCGGACCAGAGCTTGCTCGACTCCTCCTGCGCGCGCGCTTCGGCCGTTGCGGTGCTTCGGCCGATCCTTAGATCGTCGTCCTGTTGCTGCTTTGCCTTGAGTCCGATCAGTTTTTGCCCGAGGTCGTCCACTTGTGTCCGCCCGCTTGAAACGCGTGTCTGTGCGACTTCTCGGTCGCCGTTGGGGCGACCCTTGGCCGAGTGGTCGTCAAGACTGCGTTGTCGTTCGTCGCGGGTTGCCAAGGCGCGAGTCACCGATTCACGGATGGCATCCAGGTCTCTGCGCTGGTCAGCAATCCACGTCTCGTCGTGGACTAGTCTCTCCTCAAGCTTCCGCCGATCAATGGCGAGTCCCGCGAGAGCGACGTCGAGTGCGAGCTCGGCGTTCGCGGCATCCTGGTCAGCTTCGTGCAGATTCTTCGTCGCTGTTTCCTCCTCCGCGCGGGCGATGGCCAGGGTTGTGGTGGCGCCTGCATGCGTCTTGCGCGCGCCTTCGTGACTATTCGCTGCATTCTCGATCAAGGTCTTCTGCTCGGTTTCGACGTCTAGGGCAGCCCGGCCCTGAAGGAGGGCTGTTCGCTGCGCTTGCAGGGCGGTCAGCGCGTTCTCTTGGTCCGTCAGTGCCAAAATCGAGTTCCCAAGGTTTGTCTGGCGCTCGCTGAGCAGGCTCCGACCCGTTTCGTGGTTTGCGTGCAGTTTGGCGAGCTTCTCCACCGCGGTCGCAAGCCGTCGCTGGTAGGCTTCAAATTCCTGAGCTAGGCCGTGGCAGTTTTCGAAAAAGACATCCGGCTCTTGACGAGCTGCCAAGACCCAGTCTGACTGCCATCTCACGATTGGAGTCAGGAGCGTTTCGATGCCGTCGCGCTCTTTTGCCAGTCTGGTTTGGTCATCAACAAGGCGGCCGACCGTCGCGGTCATCTCCTGTTCCTGCTTGATGTATCCGGCGTGGGTATCGACGGCCGCATTCCACGTGGTGCGAGCACGATCAAGACCCTCGCGAGCTCGGTCCCGTGCACTGGCAAGACTAAGAGCTCGCCGCTCGTCGCTTTCAGCTTGGTCGTACTTTGTCTGCGCCTCATCGATCTTGGCCTTGATGGACGTAGTGGCCTCAGCGGCCGATGCCGGCAGGTCTAGCGCCAGGGATGCCACCTGGGACTGATAGTCCTGCTGTTCCTGTTCCGCCTTGGCGGCCGACTCATTAGAAGTGTTCTCGGCACTGCATGCGTTGGCGCGCGCTACAGCCTGCGATGCTTCGGCCGTGCTGCGAGACTCCTGGAGCTCCTGCCCAAGGTGCTCCAGTTCGAGAACTCGCTCTTCAAGTACCGCAATCGCAGTTGATGAAAGGCTTCCGTGCGCGTACGGGTGGTCTGGAGATCCGCAGAGCGGGCATGCCTGACCCTCCTTGAGCAATGCGCGTTGTTCGTCGAACGATAGGACGTTCCGCGTGGTATCGACAGCAAGGCGGGCTTCGGCTGTGCGGAGGCGACATCCATCTAGCTCACCGGCTAGACGTGCTGCCTCAAGACACGAGCGTTCCTCGGCCGCGCGAAACTCGGCGGCTTGCGCTCGCGCGGTGGTGCTTACCTCTTGGGCAGATCGCGCACGGTCCACGATCGTGGCGAGATCGGCAAGCTTGTCCAGGTCGTTTCGCAAGCCTGTCGTGCGCATTCTCAATTCGGCCAGATCGCGGCCTCCAAACGCTGCTTCGGTCTCCGCCCAATGTGTTTGTGCTGTTTTGAACAGTTCTTCGGTTTCGAACGCCCTTTCGGCCGCTTGCCCGCGCGCTCGACCGGCGACGCTAACGGCTTCCTCTACGGGCGCCAATTTCTTGGTGATGGTGTCAAGGTCGCGGCCGAGGGCAGCGTGTTTTTGCAGCTCTGCCTGCCAACGCGGCCATTCGGCGGAAAGTTGGCCTTCAGCGAGGTGGGTGGTGAGCCACTGCTCCGTTTCGGAGCGTTCGGCGTCACAGTCGGTGATCCCTTTGGCCAGTTCTTCTACTTCTCTGGAGCTCCGCTCGGCCAGAGTTCGAATCTTTTCGCATTCCGTACGGGCAGCGTCGACTGTCCGCCGAGCGGGATCGATTTGCGAATCCAAGTTCTTCGCCTGGTCTATCTGGGGACGCAAGGTGGCCTCGTGCTCACGCGCCATCTTGAGCTCGGATTCCGTCTTGCCCAAAGCTTGCTCAGCATTCTCAAGATCGAGAGTGGCTTGTTCCAGCTTGCGCCTAGTCTCGTCGAGAGCCGCTTGAGCCTTGCCCTGCACGGCGGCTGTTCTTGCCGCCGCATCTCGGATCGCGCGAAGCGGCTGCGCGGCCGAAACAGCCTGGACTTCCTTTTCCCGCGGCTCCGCAAGCGCCAGACGCTGTTCTGCATCCGAGTGCGCGCTGGTTGCCGATTCGACAGCAGCGACAAGATCGGCTTGTCTCTCATGCCAGGCGAGGTCGCGCCCGGCTCCTTCCATCCTTGTCTGGGCTTCTTCAAGGGCGTGGGTCGTGGCCGCCGTAAGGGCGTCGAGCTGTCCGCGGGCGTCTTCTGAGAGCGTCACCAGCGTGCCAAGCTTGTCTTCAAGTCTACTCAGCTTTTCTCGTTCGCTGGCGGCGCGTTCATGCGCGGCCTTCGACAGTTTGGTGAAGACCTCGCCGCCCATGACGTGTTCGAGAATCTGGGCTCGGTCATCCGGTTTTGCGCGCAGGAAGTTGGTGAATTCGAATTGGGGCAGCAGGACCGTGCGCTTGAACTCCTCGAAGGTGAAGCCAACACGCGTTTCGATCGCCTGCCGGACTTCCGTGATCTGGGAGGAGATGGTGTCTCCGGAGTCGAGGTCCACCAGCGCCATCGTTTGGTTTTGGAACCTGCCCAGGTTTCGGGCGCGATGAACCCTCCAGGTCGCTCGATAGCGCTTGCAATCCGCACCCTGGAAATCCACTTCTGCGAAGCCGTCAGCGGTACCACGCGATAGGAGTGCGCGAGCGTCGTTGCTCTTCAAGAGCAGCTTTTCATTTTCGCCAGGCGCGCCTATCAAATGTCCGCCGTCATCGGATAGCCGTGGCGTCTTACCGTACAGGGCGAGACAGAGCGCATCCAGCAGCGTGCTCTTGCCTGAGCCAGTAGGTCCCGAAATGGAGAAGAGGTTGGAGGAGGAAATGGGCGGCTGGTCGAGTCGCAATTCGAACTCGCCGCGCAGGCTCGCCAGATTCTTGCCACGGATGGCAAGGATTCTCATGCACCCTCCTGGGCGACGTGGTCGTGCAATTCGTGAAAGGCAGCGAGCATTTCCGGAGATGGCTTATTCCCGTGCTGCTTTTTGTACTTGAGTAGGAAGACCTGCTCGATTGAAAGCTCGCTGAGTCCGACGGCGCCACTATCTGGCAACGCTTCGCCGGTGCCGTTGAACACGGGTGGGGCGATACGGACGAGGCGGGCTTCTTTGCCCTCCATGGCTTCGTCGATTCGCTTGCGTAGAGCAGGCTCAGGTTTGTCCAGGGCGACGTAAACCTCCAGGAGTGGCCGCTGCTCGTCGGGACCATCGCCCCGATCGGGCAGCGCCTGCAGAGCGTTCAACACGACTTCGAGTGGAAGGGGGCCGCCATTCGGCACGGAGAGCAGCGGCAGACCGCGAGGCACCGGGAGCTCGCGGATGCTTGTCATTTTCTCGTCCTCGGTCTCGACCAGCATGACAGAGTGATGAACGGATCTTGCGTCGAACGAGAGAGGCAGGACCGCGCCCGAATAGCGAATGTTCTCTTTGCCACCGACCCTCTGCGGGACGTGGAGATGGCCAAGAGCTGCGTACGTGATGTCGTCGCCGAAGATGTCATGGGGCAGGGGGTGTTGGTTTCCACCCAAGACCTTGCGCTCGGATGACTCGGATAGCTGCGTACCCACCATATAGCAGTGGCCCATGGCGATAACGGCTTGGTCTGGGGTGCGACGGGTATGAAGGTTTTGGAGGACTCGCTGGTACAGCGCGCGCGTTCCTTCTGTCAGCGGATCGGCGTCCTGCCCAACGGCAGGGAGATCAGCCGGTCGCAGAAATGGCACGGCGAGAACCCAGGCCGCAATCGCGTCCTGGCGGTCACGGAGCGGTACGATCAACCGATCGACATCGAAGTCACCATTCACCCGTGGCAGCCCACCAACGACGTGCAACGGACCAAGCTCGTCGAGGATGGGCCTTGGAGCTTCGAGCCTGGCAGCGGAATCGTGGTTGCCACCAATGACAACGACCTGCAGGCGCGGGGCGCGTGCGTGGGCTCGCCCGAGGAAGTGGTACCAAAGCTTCGTCGCGCTGGCAGGCGGGTTCGCAGCGTCGAACACGTCACCCGCGATAAGCAGGGCGTCGACGGCCTCTGATTCGAGCGTATCGAGCAGCCAGTCGAGAAAAATACGATGTTCGTACTCGCGCTCGACCCCATGGAAGACGTGTCCGA
>CAZTTW010000226.1:0-7111 GCA_964616265.1 uncultured Myxococcales bacterium
CCATGAGGCCGGAGATGGTCGAGCCTTCTTTCGCCATGCGAATGAAGATTTCGCCTGGCTCGCCGCTGTCGTAGAGACCGACGTGAATGTAGCCTTCATGACCGCCCACCGAGAACTTGTGGGTCAGCGAGCGACGCTCGTCCGGCAGCTTGCGCCGCACCAGCGTTTGCGCCGCAACCATCTGCTGCCGCTGCAGGCCCGGATCGGTCTTGCTCGTCGACACCGGCTGCGTGCGCTTGCACCCTTCGCGGTAGATGGCGATGGCTTTGAGGCCGGCCTTCCACGCTTCCATGTACGCGGCCTCGACGTCTTCCACGGTCGCGTCGGCAGGCTGGTTCACGGTCTTCGAAATGGCGCCCGAGATGAACGGCTGCGCTGCCGCCATCATGCGGATGTGGCCCATGTAGCCGATGGATCGCGTGCCGTTGGCGGCGCGGAAAGCGCAATCGAAGACCGGCAGGTGATCGTCCACGAGCCCCGGCGCGCCTTCGATCGTCTCTTCGCGGTCGATGTACTCCACGATGGCCTTGCGCTGGGCATCGTCGTAGCCCAGCCGCTGCAGCGCTTCTTCCGTGGTGTTGTTGACGATCTTGATCATGCCGCCGCCAACCAAGCGCTTGTACTTGATAAGCGCGATGTCGGGCTCGATGCCGGTCGTATCGCAATCCATCATGAAGCCGATAGTGCCCGTAGGCGCCAAGACCGTGGCCTGAGCGTTGCGGAAGCCGTGCGCCGTGCCGACGTTGATGGCGTCGTCCCACGCCGCGCGGGCGGACGCAATGAGCTCGTCGGGAAGATAGGCGGCCTCGATGCGCTCGGTGTGATAGCGATGCTTCTTCATCACGCCGAGGAACGGCTGCTCGTTTTCGGGATAGCCGGCGAACGGACCCGTCACGTCGCGCGCAATGACCGCCGACGTGCGATAGGCCCAGCCAGTCATCAGCGCCGTGATGGCACCGCACCAGGCACGCGCCGCGGCCGAGTCGTAGGGCAGTCCCTGCGACATGAGAAGCGAGCCCAGGTTGGCGTAGCCCAAGCCGAGCGGTCGGTACTTGAGCGAGTTCTCCTCGATGGCCTTGGTCGGATACTTCGCGTTTCCGACGATGATCTCCTGCGCGAGGATGGTGATCTCGACCGCCTTCTTGAACAATTCGGTGTCGAAGGTGCCCTCGGAGCGCGCGAACTTGCGCAAGTTCAGCGATGCCAAGTTGCACGCCGAATTGTCTAGGAACATGTACTCCGAGCACGGGTTCGAAGCGTTGATGCGGTCGGTGCCCGAGCAGGTGTGCCAGCTGTTGACCGTGGTGTCGTACTGCAAGCCGGGATCGCCGCACTCCCAGGTCGCCTGAGCGATGGCTCGCCACAGCTCGCGCGCCTTGAAGGTGCCGATGGGGCGACCGTCGCGCACGGCGCGCGTCGTCCACTCGCGATCCTTCTGCACGGCGTCCATGAACTCGTCGGTCACGCGAACCGAGTTGTTCGAGTTCTGGAAGAACACGGACTTGTACGCTTCACCGTCGAACGAACCGTCGTAGCCCGCGTCGATGAGCGCCCACGCCTTCTTCTCTTCCTTGGCCTTGCACCAGATGAAGTCTTCGATGTCGGGATGGTCGACGTTGAGGATGACCATCTTGGCGGCGCGTCGGGTCTTGCCGCCCGACTTGATGACGCCGGCAAAAGCATCGAAGCCCTTCATGAAGCTGACCGGACCCGAGGCGGTTCCGCCGCCCACCAGCAGCTCTTTGGACGAGCGCAGCGGCGACAGGTTGGTGCCCGTGCCCGAGCCGTACTTGAACAGCATGCCCTCGGTCTTGGCCAAGCCGAGGATCGACTCCATGGTGTCGTCCACGCTGTTGATGAAGCACGCCGAGCACTGCGGCTCGGCCTCGATGCCGACGTTGAACCACACCGGCGAGTTGAACGACATCTTCTGCGATACCAGCAAGTGGCGAAGCTCGGCGCGGTAGATCTCCGCCGATTCCTGGTCGGCAAAATAGCCGTCCTTCATGCCCCAAGCAGTGATGGTGTCGGCCACACGGCAGATGAGCTGGCGCACCGAGCGCTCCCGTTCGGGCGTGCCGGTTTGGCCGCGGAAGTACTTCTGCACGACCACGTTGGTCGCGGTCTGGCTCCACGTCTTCGGCACCTCCACGTCACGCTGCTCGAAGACGAGCTTGCCGCCCTCGCCCACGATGCTGGCCGTGCGCAACTCCCATTCCACCCCGCGGAAACCGTCGTCTCCGGCCGTGGTGAAGAAACGCTCGATTTTGATTCCCGGCGCCTCCACGCGACCGCGGTTGCGTCCCCGCTGCGCCCGCGCGTCAGCCCCCCCATTCTTTGCCGTTCCTTGGTTCATTCCGGGTTCACTTATCTGAAATTCGACTCCGCTCGGCCTGGTGCCACGCTGACGTCGACTGTCATGTTTCTCAAGCATGCTGTATTCCTCCTCCGACAATCCAAAAATAGTGTCGGCGCCTCACGAACCGTCATGACTTCAGCGCAACGCTCCGCGAGCAACCCCGGCGCCAGATAACTCGCGCCAAACCGAGTCTCTGTCAACAAAAAACACAATAGGTAGTGGTGTAGGACAGGTTACCACACAACATGTTGTGTGTTGGCTAGACTGTGGACAGGATCACAAAAATCCAGAGCCCTCAGCTATTTCGGAGCTATGCACACCTGTGGATAAGTATGCATGACATTACGTTACCATATGTCGTCGACTGCCCTCTCACGACGCGGAGCGGGCGCCTTCGGAGCAGAAAGTATCGGCCGTCCGACATCTCGCTTATGATCAATACGTGCTTTGGCTAGAGGGAGTCTGCTGCCAGCGCGGCGGCGTGCCGGTGATCGACACAGTGACCTTCGGGGTCGCCCGCAGCGAGCTTATCGTCGTCCAGGGCGAAGCGGGATCGGGCAAAACCACCTTGCTCGAACTGGCAGCGGCCCTCCGCACGCCGGATCGGGGAGCCGTGTGGTTCGCGGGTCGCAACATCTCGACGCTGCAGCAGGCGTCCTTGCCCTTCGTTCGGCGAAACATCGGGTACGCCACGACCGATCCATTGCTGATTCCCGAGGACAGCGCGCTTGACAACGTCGCGATGGCGCTCGCCGTGCGAGGCGAAACGCCGAGGCGAGCTTTCGAGCTGGCGCGGGATGCGCTGGCCTGGGTCGGCGCTGCGGATCTGGAAGAGCGCGCCGTGAATACACTGTCGGCCGGACAGAAAAGAATCGTGGCACTGGCACGAGCCGTGGCCGGACCGCCGTCGCTCATCGTTGCCGACGAGCCAGGTGCAGGAGCGGGCGACCACTTGCGAGCCACTCTCGTGACGGTGCTCGGTGCCGCCCGCGATGCCGGCGCCGCCGTCCTGGCCGCCACGGCAGATTCGGCCCTCGCCGACGGTCTTGTCGAGCTCGGCGGTCGCCGCATTCACCTCGAACAGGGACACATTGCCGGCGCGCCGGCGGTCGGGCTCGTGCCCGATTTCACGGCCGCTCCCGCCGCCGAGCTGACGCCCGTGGTGCTCACGCCCGTGCACGACCTCGATGCTTGTGCAGAAGTCCCGCCCGCGCGCAAGGGTCCTGCATGAAAGCCGCCTGGATTCTCCGCACCGTAAGGCGACAGGCCGGGCTGCATCGCCTTACCGTTTTTGCCGCTGGCGCGAGTTTCTTTCTACTCGCCCTGCTGGCGGGAACCTCCCGGCTCGGCGCCCGCGTGGTCGCGCACTGGGGAGGACTCGTCGGCCAGAACGTGCACTTGCTCGTCTATCTCGGCGACGAGATGGACGAAGGAACGTCCAGCAATCTTGCCGACATCCTTCGTCGTGCGCCCGCGGTGGCCCAGGTCGCCGTCGTCGAGCCGACGCAAGCGTTCGCGCGATTCAAGGCCTCGGCGCAGTCGTTCGGCGCCGACGGAAAGACCATCGAAACGCTGGAGCCAGCCTATTTTCCACGCTCTCTCGAGATCCGCTTGATTCCTGCTCCCGATCTTGGCGCCCGCGCCGACGACCTTGCGAAACGGCTGCGCGGCGTACCTGGTGTCGTGCAAGTCGATGCCATGGGCGCTGGGCTCGCGCGCCTGTCGGCTTGGTCCAGCTTCGGCAATCGCCTCGGAACGGGCGCGCTCGTTGCCCTCGCTCTGCTCGACGTCGTCGCGCTCGTGGCGGTCTTCGTTCGGCTACGCACGACCCTGGCCAGGCGAGCCGGCGTGCTCGTTCAGCTGGGAGAGACCACGTCGGGAATTCGCCTGCCCTCGGGTCTGTGGATGGCAGTCGCGGCAGCCGCCGGCGGCGCCGTCGCCGCAGCGACGCTTTCCCTGGTGTGGCGATCCTTGGTCGCACGCATCGAACGCAGCCTCGGCATGGTGGGGACCTCAGCGCTGCCGGCCTTGGGCCGCTCCGAGGTCGCGATCGGTCTCGCGGTGCTGGTCGTACTGGGGCTGGTTCTGGGCTATTTCGCCACGCCGGTGCCCGAAAGCGATCGCCATGGCTAGGCTGGTTTTTGCGGCCATTGCAGCTTTGACGTCGTTGAACGCTCTTTCGAACGCGCTTGCCGCCGAGACTGACAACCAGGAAGCTGCGCTCTTCGAGCGTTTGGGCGCGCGCGAGCACGTTCTCGAAACCCAGACCGCGATCGCCACCGCCACGGCCCGTGAACGCACGCTGCTGGCCTACCGCCTGGCCCGGCGACGCGAGCTTGGTTTCCTGGCCAATCCCGAAAGACGGCTCGAGGAGGCACAGACCTTCGGCCCCGCACTGGTTGCGCTCCGTCGGAGCCTGGACGAATCGCAGACCCTGGCGCGCGAGCTGGACCGGGTGCGTGGCGAGCGAACGACGCTCGAAAGTGCCCTCGTCGATCGCGCGGTGCGAGCACAGCGCGAAGGCACACAAGCCTCCGACGCCGCGACGGAGAGTCTCCCGAAGCAGCGGCTTCCTCGGCCGGTGCGCGGTACTGCAGTTGCAATTCCTGGTGTCCGGCACGACGGACCGACCAAGGTCGAGCTTCGCCACGACGGCGTGCAGATTCTGGCGCGACTCAACGACCCGGTTCGCGCCGTCGCCTCGGGTGTCGTCAAGCACGTCGAGGAGTTGCCCCAGGGTGGTTTTGCCGTGCTAGTGGCGCACGACGACGGCAAGACCAGCATCGTCAGCGGGCTGCGTGACTTCGCCGTGAAACCCGGCGATCAGGTCCAAGCCGGCCAAATCCTCGGGCTGGCCGGCCGAAACCTCGACGGCGCCGCGGTGATTTCCGTCGAGATCTGGCAGAGGCGGCGGCCCATCGAGGCCGCCAAGCTCTTGCGCGTCCGCCTGTAGCGCCGCTACTTCACACCCTTGCTGGCCAGAAAATCCTTGTACAGCATGTCGATGCCGAGAATATGCTTGGACAGCCAGTCGCGGAGGAAGTTGAGCGTGGCTACCGACAGGGCAACGGCGCCCGCTTTGATCTGTGCATCCAGCTCAGCCACTTTGGACCGAAACGACTGGTGCAAAGTGAGATGCTCGGCCAATCGGGAATAGCCGTGCGAACGCAAGAGAGCCTCCTCGTTCCCGAAGTGAACTTTGGTGTATTGGCCGAGCTCGGTGAGCACCGGCCGAAGCGTCTCGTTCCCTCGTCCGGCCAACATGCCCTCGTGAAGCCGGTTCATGATGTCGAAAAGGCCTTGATGTTCTTTGTCGATCGTTGCGATGCCGACCGACATTTTGGGGGTCCAGGAAAAGAGTGCCATGAGAGCTCCGCCAGCAGTGATGGACTCTTGCCATCGACAGCATGGACGCAACGCTTGAGCACGCTGCAACCTACAGCGGCTTGCGTCCCGAGAAGACGCCGGCTACGACGCTGACCCCGAAACCAGCGGCTCCGTAATAGGTATCGATGGCCTCTTTCACGGCGACGAAGATGTCCTGCATCTCGGGGCCCTTGCCGGCGATGGCCTTCCAGCGAGGAAGCGGCCCAAGCTCGATGACCGGCGCGTAGAAAAACTCGCGGCCGGTACGGAACACCAGCTCCCAATGCGTCGTCTCCACGGTAACGCCTTTGAGCCCGGCGCGCTCCATCTGGTGAGCCAATGCTTCAGGTTCGGGAAACGCCTTGGCGTAGACCGACAGAGCGGTCGCTGATTCCTCCCGGCGCAGACGCACGAGCACGTCCGAAAATACGTCGAGAAATTCGCGCCACGTTCCGGTGAGCGGCGTGGCCAAACGAACCTCGCCGCCCGGCTTTACTACGCGCGCTAGCTCGAAAAGCAAACCGCTTGGCGACGCCACGTCCGCCAACCCGACATTGGCCAGGACGTGATCGAAGGCGCTGTCGGCGAACGGCAGCTTGCTTTCGAGGTCGAGCTCGCGAAAGAAGACCCGACGGCCGAGATAATCGGGGGCTACGTTGCCGCGAGCGCGCTCGATGAGTACCGGCGAGCTTTCCGCGGCAGTGAGCCGGACCTGGGAACCGGCTTTTTCGAGGATCTCCCTGGTGGTCGTCCCGAGGCCGCAGCCAATCTGCAGCACGTGGGCGTCGCTGGCCAGCGTCAGGTTCGCTGCCACCAAGTCAGCGAGCTTTTGTCCATAGAGCGGATAGACCTCTTCTTCGTACACGCGCGCCTGCTTTTCCTGCTGGGTTTGCAGTCGAATGGAGCGCTCTTGGGACGGCAGGCCGGATGGCATGGGCGCGGCCAATGTAGCATCGATTGGCAAGTTGAAGCGAAAGCCGGCGAGCCCCTTACCATTTGTTAGCCGAGCGTGATGATTTCGCTCGAGACACCGCTCGGCCCGATGTGCAACTTGCCCATCGAAATCGGCAGGTTGAAGCGCCGCGGGCCAGCGCTGCCGGGATTGAAGTAGAGCACGCCATCCCGCCATTCCTCGTGCGGGCGGTGGGAATGTCCCGATACGACGACGGCGATGCCGGCGGTTTTGGGCTCGATCGTGATGGCGGCCAGATCATGAATGACGTAGATGCCGAGCCCCTCGACGGTAATAACCGTGTCGATGGGCAGCGTCTTGGCCCAGCTTCCCCGGTCGCAGTTTCCCTTCACCGCGGTAACCGAGCCCAAACAGGACAGCCATTGCAACGTCTGCGAATCGTCGATGTCGCCGCCGTGAATGATGCGGTCTAC
>CAZTTW010000227.1:0-3336 GCA_964616265.1 uncultured Myxococcales bacterium
TACGAGCGTGGGTACAAGGCTGGACTTGAGGATGTGCAGGACGCCGGTGAGATCGTCGACCCGGAGACCGGCGAGAAACACCGCCTAGATCCCGCGGAAATGGCTACACATGCTAGAGAAGCGGAAGAACGTTGGTCCGAAGATTCACCGCGAAGATGAGCAGCCTAAGATTCGATCCATCACTCCGCACGAAGTCGCAGAGGTGGCCCAAGCAGGCCAGTACTGTTGGCGAGCTGAGGGCTCCGGGTCGCAGAATACTGCGGCTTGACTAAGCCGTCCCGCAGAGTCGCCGTAGGCGCTTCCAACGTGCGTCGCGTTCCCTCTCGATGGCCGAAACATCCGCCGAGCCAAGGTGCGCAAAGCGCTTCTGCTGGGCAAGATGGTCGGCCACCGGCTTGAATCGCCGCGGCGTCTTGTTGATGTGATAGCGACTGTCTTCGTATTCGGCCAGGATCCACAAGCCAGTATCAACGGCGCCACGTGCGACATCCAACATCTCGCCCGTTTCGATTCCCCAGCCGGTCGGACAGGGAGCCAGCACGTGCAGAAACGATGTGCCCGCGATATCGCGCGCCTTCTCGACCTTGCGAATCAGATCGTAGGGATGGGCCACCGTCGCCGTTGCTGCGTAGTCGATGCCGTGAGCCGCGATAATCTCGAAGATGTCCTTCTTTCGCCTACGCGCACCCGCGACGACCCGCCCAGCCGGACTGGTGGTGGTTCGGGCCCCGAACGGCGTCAGGCCGCTCTTCTGCACGCCTGTGTTCATATAGGCTTCGTTGTCGTAGCAGACGTAAATGAAGTGGTCGCCCCGATCGATGGCTCCCGACAAGGCCTGCAAACCAATGTCCGCTGTGCCGCCATCGCCCGCAAATCCGACGACGTGATAGTCGCGAAGTCCAAGCGCACGAGCGGCGGCGGAGATCCCCGACATCATGGATGCCGTGCCAGCAAACGTGGAAATGATCGCATTGCAGCCAAAGGCAAGCTGCGGATAGATGAAGCCCACCGCAGACATGCAGCCCGCGGGCAGCACAACGAAGGTGCGTTCGCCCAAGACCTTCAAAACGAGGCGCACCGCCAGACTTCCGCCGCAGCCAGCACACGCCTTGTGCCCAAGAAAGGGCTCGTCCTCGGAAATGGGCAATCGCGCCAGGGGCGACTTAGCCATCGGTGACATCTGTGACATCTTGAACTCCAACGAAGTCGAGACGGTTCTGCCGAGCGCCCGCCGGAAGCGCACGTAGCTTGTCGAACATGGCCTTGATGTCGTCGCGAGAGATATCGCGGCCGCCGAGGCCGGCGACGAAATTTTGTAGAGTCGGTCGTGGCGTCGATTCCAGAAGCGCAGCCGCAACGTCGGAAAAGACCGCGCCTTGGTAGCCAAACGAGACGGCCTTCTCCAGCACGCCTACTGCCCGCGGCCGGCCGATCACACGCAGCAGTTCGCTCTCGGGGAAAGGTCTTAGGAAGCGAAGTTTGAGCAGTCCAACAGGCAGTCCACGCTCGCGGAGCTCATCCACAACCTCGCGTACCGTTCCGGCAACACTGCCCAGAGTGACGAGAACGACCTCGGCATCTTCACAGCGGTAGGGCACGACGGGACCTCCGTGATCGCGACCAAAACGCTTCGCAAAATTGCCGCCGACCTCGGCAGCCACGCCCAGCGCCCGGGTCATGGCCTGGTGCTGCTTCACCTTGAACTCTGTGTAGTGGGCGGGACCTGCCGTGAAACCCATGTTCACCGGCGCAGCGAAACTCATCTTGTTGGGCGTGTTGAAACCGGGCAAGAAGGCATCCACATCCTCTTGTGTCGGCACCACCACCGGCTCGTAGGTGTGAGTCAGAACAAAACCGTCCAAATTGAGCATGACCGGTGTCAGGACATTTCCATGCTCGGCGATCGAGAACGCCTGCAGGGTCATATCCAGAGCCTCTTGTGCATCCTCGATATAAATCTGAATCCAGCCGCTGGACAACAAGGCCAGGGAGTCCTGTTGGTCTCCGTAGATATTCCAGGGAAGCGCCAGTGCCCGATTGGCATTCATCATCACGATGGGGAAGCGTCCGCCGCTGGCGTACGCAAGGCACTCGGCCATATACAGAAGGCCTTGCGACGAGGTTGCCGTGAATGTCCTCGCTCCGAGAGCGCTCGCCCCCATGCACGCGGAAAGAGCCGAGTGCTCGGATTCCACGTGCAGGAACTCGCATGCCAGGCTGCCGTCCGCCACCCAGTCGGCCAGCCGCTCGATCACCGTGGTCTGCGGCGTGATCGGATAGGCCGCGATGACTTGCGGTCGGGCAAGGCGTGCGCCCCACGCTACCGCCTCATTGCCCGAAAGAAACTTCACCCGCCCAGAAGATGCGTGCGTCATCCTCGCTCTCCGGTACGAGGTTCTGGAGACATCTCGATGGCATGTGCGGCGCACTCTCGGGCGCAAACCCCGCATCCCTTGCAGAAGTCATAGTCGACGCGAACAGTGCTACCTTCGAGGACAATCGCTCCGTCGGGGCACGACAGATAGCACCGGAGACAGCCATTGCACAGGGCGGCTCGAACAAGTGGACGCTCGCTACGCCAGGCGGCGTTCGTCTCTACCAGATGCCCTGCCGTGAAACACGGTCCGATGGGATAGCCCGCTAGCGATGTCGGCCGCACAAACGCTCTGACATACGGCCTAGCCACGAAGCTGCTCCTTCACCAGGTCGTGACAACGGCGCAGCACAAGGACGTTCTTCTCGCCGACTTGCCCCCGCAGTTCTCCACGCACAGCACTTTCCGCTGCATCGAGGGAAACCGGTCCATCCAATGCCACCAAGGCTCCCAGCATCGCGACATTCACCATGGGACGACCGAGAAGTTCCTTGGCAAGAGAGGTGGCGTTCACCGTAATCACCCGAATGCCCTGCCCTTGAAGATGGCCAGGCTCTCGCTCCGAATTAATGAAGACGGCGCCCCCTTCACGAACACCTTCGATCCCATGAGGACCAATCAACGTGTCGTCGAGAACGATGGCAAAGTCGCAGCTCCGTAGGACGCTGCGGTCACCGATACGCCGATCATCGATACGGGTAAAGGCCAAGACTGGGGCCCCACGTCGCTCGGGGCCAAATGATGGGAAGGCGAGCGCAAACTTGTCCTCGGAGACGGCAGCGGCGCCGAGCAGACGCGCCGCCGTAAACGCCCCCTGCCCGCCACGACCGTGCCAACGAATTTCGATCACTGGCTCTCCCGCGCGTGCCGCGCCCGATCCCGCAAGTCCACCAGTCGACGCCCCGCTTCGTGCAGAGTCTCCTCACGCTTGGCAAAGTGAAAGCGAATCCACGTCCTCACGG
>CAZTTW010000227.1:3436-7110 GCA_964616265.1 uncultured Myxococcales bacterium
TCGTGCAGAGTCTCCTCACGCTTGGCAAAGTGAAAGCGAATCCACGTCCTCACGGACTCACGAAAGAAGCTCGACCCTGGAACTGCCGCCACACCGACGTCTTTGACAAGCCAGTCACAAAAGGCTCGATCATCCGTCCAACCGGTCTCGCCAATGTCCACCATCACATAGTACGCACCTTCTGGCTCACAGAAGCGCAGGCCCATCTGGCGAAGGTAGCCAAGAAACAGCTCCCTTCTCGTACTGTACTTTGTCTGCAATTCCCGATAGTAGCTGTCTGGCAATTCCAATCCCGCAACCGCCGCTTCCTGCAGCGGTGCGGCCGCCCCGACCGTCAGAAAGTCGTGAACCTTGCGGGCGCCCGCGATGATCTCCGGAGACGCAATGACATAGCCAAGCCGCCATCCCGTGATGGAATAGGTCTTGGAAAGCGAACCGCAACTGATCGTCCGGCTTTCCATTCCTGGCAGTGATGCAAAGTAAATGTGCCGATGCGGCGAGTATACAATGTGCTCATAGACCTCGTCGGTAATGACGAAGGCATCGGACTCTTCGGCCAACTTCGCTATTAGCTCAAGCTCTGCCCGCTCGAAGACGCGTCCCGAAGGATTCGACGGATTACATAAAACTATCGCCTTCGGCTTCTGTGCGAAAGCACGCCGCAGCTCCGCGGGGTCGAACCGAAAGTCGGGCGGCCGTAGACCCACATAGATGGGCTCTGCGCCCGACAGAATCGTGTCCGCCACATAGTTCTCGTAGAACGGAGAGAATACGACCACGCGGTCACCGGGGTTGCACGCGGTCATCATCGCTACCATCATGGCCTCGGTGCTGCCGCAGGTGACGACCACGTTTCGATCCGGGTCGATCGCCAGCCCCATCAAGCGCGACTGTTTCTTGGCGAGCGCCGTCCTGAAATTGGGCGCTCCCCATGTCACGGCGTATTGATGGGGACCTTCCCGCCCCGCCCGCTCGGCCGCCCTTTTCAATTCCTCGGGCGGGTCAAAGTCGGGAAATCCCTGCGACAGATTGATGGCCCCGTGCGCGTTCGCCAGCCGGGTCATTTGCCGGATGACGGACTCACTGAAGAGGCTTACTCGTTGACTCGTTGAGGGCATACGACCCGCGCTCTCTAGATGCCTTCGCCACGCGAGGAAATGTTCTCGCTTCCCCGCAGATCGACCAAACGTTTGGCTTTGTGGGTTGCGCGCGGCAAGGTTCCCGTAGCGAGCACTTTCACACGCCGAGGACGAACGCCGAGCCGAGTCGCGACTTGTTTCTTAAGCTCCTCAGCGACGTCTTCATCGCTGCCCTGATAGTCACCGGAGCGCTCGACCTCAATGTCGAACCGGGTGAGACGATCTTCCGTGTACACGGTGATTCTGTACTCACCGGTGAGGCCGGGAATGTTGCGAACGAAGTACTCGATGTCGCTTGGGAAGACGTTGACCCCCGACACGATGAACATGTCGTCGCGCCGCCCTAGCACGCGGAATCGCACGTGGGTCCGACCACACGAGCACCCTTCGGGATAGCGCTGAATGATGTCGCCGGTGCGAAATCGAATCATTGGTCGCGCACGCTTACGCAGCGTCGTGAGGACCATCTCGCCTGGCGTCTCGCCTTCCACCGGCTCTCCCGTCGCAGGGTCAATCACCTCGAGCAGGATGTGGTCTTCCGCCAAATGCAAGCCATCGCGTGCGTCGCACATGCCTGCGCACGCCCCAAAGATGTCCGAAATGCCGTAAAAATCGTAGAGTTGTGCATTCCAGAGCGATTCAATCGCCGACCGCGTGGCGGGAATCGAACCGCCCGGCTCGCCAGCGACGATGATTCTACGGATGCTCAGATCCTTCGCAGGATCGATTCCCTGCTCCTTCGCCGTCTCGCCCAGGTACCAGGCATACGACGGCGTGGTCCACGTAGTAGTTGGCTGAAAATTCTTCATAATGAAAAGCAGCCGCTCGGATGGGATCGAGCCAGCCCAAATGCACAGCGCCCCCAATCGCTGAGCACCGACGACATCGGGACCGCCCACGAACAACGTAAAGTTGAGTGCGTGCACGTACCTGTCGCGCGGACGCATCCCCGTGCCCCAGAACAGACGAGCTTGTACGTCTTGGAACTCGTCGAAGTCGTCTTTGGTAAAAGGGCTCAAAGTGGGAACGCCCGTAGACCCGCTCGACGCCGCCACGAAAACCACATCCTCCTCGGGCACCGCCGCAAGGTCGCCGAGCAAAGGAGCCGCAAGTTGGCGGTCGCGTTCGATCATCTTGTCGATGAACGGGTAGCGCTGGAGATCCTCAATCCGACGCAGCTCGGACGGCTTGAGGCCCGCCTGCTCGAACGACTGGCGGTAGTACGGGGACTTCGCCGACGCCCACTGCAGGTGCTCGCGCAACTGTTCGACTTGATGGGAACGAAGCCGCGACCGCGGCAGTGTTTCGACAGTCTCGTTCCAATATCTCTTCTCGGACATTACAACTCCTTGTCGTCGAACAGACGCTTGTAATAGAAGCTGCTGGCATAAAGCGCTGCCGCGGGATTGTGAGCGAGGACGCGATCCTTGGCGATCAGCGTCGTCACCGGGGCGCGCGAGTGTTTGTTGAACAAGGCATCGTGGCCCACACACAGGCCGATGATTACGTTAAGCTCCGTCTTGTGCTTGGCCAAAAGCCTAGCCTGCAAAATGGGATTGCAAATCGCCTCGTGCTGACCGCGAGCGATCTTGAGCTCGTCGGGAATCCCGATATGAGTCTTGTCGACGGAGCCAACCTTGCACAAGACACTGCGCCACTCTAACTTCTTCGCCTCAAGCACACGGACAAACAGACGTGCCTCTTGCACGAGTCCAATGCACGTCGCGAGGCCGATCCGCTTGGCACCGATGCGCCTCGCAAAAGCGACGACCTCTTCGACCCGCGTGAGGCTACCATAGTAGCGTCCCTCCACGTCTGCCGCCGCTTGCGCCATTCGGGCATCCAGCTTCTTTCCCTTGTAAAGCCGCACGGTCCTCTCGATCTCCCTGGCATCCGTCGTTTCGCTCGGGCAGAAATCCGGAAACTTTTTATCGCGCCGATAGCAGTTAAGCGCGAAACAGTCGGTGCACGTATGCGCCCGCGCGGATGCCTTCTTGCTCGATGTCTTTGCCGATGTCTTTGCGGTCATGGACTTACTTCTCCGAACGCCATTTGCCTCACGAAGCGTTGCTCAAATCCGACATCCTCAGCCAAATCAATGGCCTGCGTGCGCGCCGCCATCTCAACGACTTCCTGCCGCGCGCTCCGACTCGTCAGCAACAGGACTGCGCCGGACTTGCTGGTGTTGCCCACGGCTGATACCCGACGAGCCAGGGACTCGGGAACGAGGCCGCTTCCTCCAAGAGTCTCCGCAGAGACGTGATAACCGAATGAGCCTGCGACGAGGACACGCGACACTTCGGCCGTCTCTGCGCCCGCGCGGGCGAGCAAGACATCGATACCGGCTCGAATGGCGGCCTTTGCCAACTGCACTTGTCGCACGTCTTTCTGTGTGACAAACACGCCCTCCGACAGATTCAGCGCACGACTGCCAACCTGCACGCCCCACGAACCGAAGGGTGGCGCCAGGCTGACGTCGAAGCGCCCGTTCTTGGCTATAGCGCCACTGCGCACGAGCGTACCGATTAGATCGAT
>CAZTTW010000228.1:0-7101 GCA_964616265.1 uncultured Myxococcales bacterium
CCAAATGGTCGGGTGCATAGACGAGGTATCGACGCTCGACGCGATCGGCGCCGACCCGACGAATCGTGGCCGAATCCGACAATTGCTGCGTAAAGGTCGCCACGCATCCCCGAGACTGCTGCGCCCCCGGCGTGGCCGGCAACTGCACAGGAGATTCCGTACAGAGTTTCAGTCGAAAGGAACCTTGCGCCGGGGCCACGACCGGTGGTGCCGCGGCTACGCGACCGCCGCAGGTGCCCACGAGCAGTGCGAGGAAACCCGCACGTATCACGCGAACCAGAGCCGGAGAGAGAAAGGTCGTCATCGAGATCTCGATGCTAGCAGGGAAAGGTGGCCACGTTTGCGCCCGTGTGCAGACGCGCCAATCCTGCTCGCTGATTTTCCGCAGGCCAGCTTCAGGTCTTTGCGGCTTCGGCGGAAATGCCCGCAATATTCGTGGCAATTGCCGACGCGGACGCATACGCACTTCTTGGCCAAACACGGCGAGAGAATGCGAAATTTGTGACAGTCGTACTGCGGATAGTATTCCCAAAGTGGGCTATCGTGAGCCGTGAGGCAAGCCTTCACCATGAAATCTGAATCTACCGACGACGGCATGGCCACTTTGGAGCCGCACGCTCTCGTTTCGGAGCCGGCACCCTTCGTGCGCTCGCCGTCGGATCTGCGGCGGATGTTCTTCATCATCTCGGCGGGTCTGTTCCTCACGACTCTGGGCCAGCCGGTTGCGATTGGGCAACTCCCGTTCCGCTTCCTGCTCAAGAATCAGTTTCATCTCAACGCCGCCGAGCAGGCCAACTTCTTCGCCATCGCGACCTTTGCCTGGTACCTCAAACCCCTTGCAGGCCTGCTCTGCGACAGTTTTCCGATCTTGGGTACGCGCCGACGCGGCTACCTCATCCTGGCAAGCCTGGTGGCCGGTTTGACCTGGTCGCTCTTCGCCGTGGCACCACGATCGTACGCGGCCTTCTTCTGGCTGATGGTGATCCTGAATGCCTCCATGGTCGTCGCCACCACCAGCCTTGGCGGTATTCTGGTCGAGGCGGGGCAAGAGGGCGGCGCCACAGGCCGACTGGCTTCCATCCGCTATGCCATTGACGGTGTCATCAACGTCATCACCGGGCCGCTCGGTGGCTGGCTCGCAGCACGTGCCTTTGGCTGGACCGCGGGACTTGGGGCCATGCTGCTATTCCTGCTCGTGCCAGTCACCATGGTCCTGGTGAAAGAACCGCGCGTGGCCCGGCCCAACCTAGAGGTCTGGTCGGCAACAGCGGTGCAATTGCGGCTCATCGTGCGCTCCAAGTCCATGTGGGCAGCGTCGGCCTTGCTTCTCTTTGTCTTCATGGCGCCCGGCTTCGGGATTGCCATGAACTACTACCAACAGGACGTTCTGCAATTCAGCACCGAGCTCATCGGTCGACTGCAAGCGCTGGCCGGAATTGGCGGCATCGTGGCCACGGCCGTCTACGCCTATCTTTGCCGCAAGCTTTCGCTGAGGCCGTTGCTCCTCGGCGGCGTTCTTCTCAACGCCGTCAGCAGTCTATTGTACCTGTGGTACCGGTCTCCCCAAAGCGCTGTCATCATCGACTCGGCCAATGGCTTCCTGGCCATTCTTGGCATCTTGCCGCTCTTCGATCTCGCGGCCCGCGCAACCCCCAAAGGCAGCGAGAGCTTCGGTTACGCACTCCTGATGAGCATCTACAACATCGCGGTGTTCGCCATCTCCTATCCACTCGGTTCTTGGCTGTACGAGCTGCCCGGTGCGGGATGGCACCATAATTTGAGCCGGCTCATCTGGCTGAACACGGGGACGTCGTTGGTTGCGCTGGTTCTGGTTCCGTTCTTGCCGCGCATTCTGATTTCCAAGCGCGAGGGCGAAGACGCGCGGTGACGAATACCGCCGCCTCAGCCGCACCGCGACTTCGCGTTCTATGAGGAAAATGCTCGCGCGGCATTCGGTAGCGTGCTCGCTATCCAAACTCGTTTGTCGTTCACGTAGCATATGCCCGTGACACGCGTGCACTACCAGCCGTTCCTTTCTGCAACGGCAAAGGGCGCCCAGATTTGGCGATACATACCGGAATGCGGTGAAGAACAGCGACTGCCCAGGCATGCTGGACATGACCTCCGACGGAACTTTTGCCGGCCTCAAAGACTGGGGCCTGGTCGTGGCCACCACGGACACCAACAGCATCAAGAATACCTCGATCTTGGATCCGTACATCGTAAGCGGCAGCTGCAACTAGGCAAGGCCCCCTCGCTATCCTTTGTGCGAAAAGCGACGCCAGAGCAGCGCGAATAGAATGACCTGTGCCAAGAGTGGCACGCCACAAACGAGAAAAAGGTAGCGAGCCTTGCGCGCGAACTTGCGCCAGGAGGTGGGCGGCTGCAGGTGCTGGGCAAGCCCGGTCACCACCACCGACCGCGGATCGTCCAGATCCGCCTTCAGGGCCTCGGCGCTGGGATAGCGGTCCTGGGGATTGCGACGAAGCGCGCGAAGCACGATCTCCTCTGTCTGAGGCGACAGTTGCGGACGCAGGGCACGCAGCGACACAGGATCACCCACCAGCCGCGCGCTGCCCACGGTAAAAGGATCGTCATCGGGAAAGGGGATTTTCCCGGTCAGCATTTCGTAGAGAATAGCGCCGACGCCGTAGATATCCACGCTCTTGCGGCCGCGCTTGCGACGGAGCTGCTCGGGCGCAAGGTAGCCCGCCGATGCAATAGCCGGCGCCGACCCAGAAAGGGCAAAACGGCTGGAAACGGCCGCGTGAGCAAGACCGAAATCGATGAGGCGAAGGGTACCGTCAGCACGAAGAATGACGTTCGCTGGCTTGAGATCGTAGTGAACGAAACCGCGCGCATGAATGTGAGCCAGAGCCGAGCAGATCTGACTTGCGATGGCCAAAGCGCGTGCCTCTGGCAGCGGCCCCTCAGCGGCCAGAGTCTCGGCCAGTGTCTTGCCAGCCACATACTCCGTCACGATGTACGATCGACGCTTGTGAATCGGCAAGGCCAAGAAGCGCAAAACCGAGGGATGATCGAGCTGCCGCCCTATTTCCTCCTCGCGCTGAAACAACGACCAGCTCCCAATACCGCTCGAGAAGATGGGCAGCGGGACCTTGACGACGACCTGCTGGCGCGTGTCCAAATCGTCGGCGAGATAGAGGACGGACATGCCGCCACGCCCAAGCTCGCGGTCGATGCGAAAGCGCTCGTCGAGGACCTCCCCGGGTTGGACCTTTAGGACCTGCACGGGAACCTTAACGCTGTTCTAGTGACGCTTGCCATGGCTGGTGGCCTAGGCATGCTGCGTGCCACCTCACGCCTCGAAGCAAGCCGTGGAATACCCGCGGTCGAGTGCTTCAACGTGCAAGCTGGTGTGGCGGAGCACGTTGCATCCTGCACGAAACAACCGACGGGGCCTTCGCTTCGCCGTCATCCATCCTGTCCGTCCGCGTTAGCCATTCCTCACGGGGCGAGAATGCGCCAATTTCCGTAACAGAACCGAGGTTGAAAGGTCAATAAGGTAGAGGGCACCGGACAGAACGATGCGATCGGATCCACCTCCGGGAATACCCTGGCCAAAGAAAAGGACGGTAGAACATGTATCGGAAGACTACACGCCTATTGTCAGTTGCATCGATTGCTTTCGCCGCAATGCCAATCCTTGTCGGAAGTCGAGCGGCGAATGCCACCGACGTTACCGTAGACTTGACGGCCACAAAACAGATGATTCGAGGTTTTGGCGCGTCCAGCGCATGGTGTGGAACGGTCAGCACCTCTGTCATGGATTCTCTCTACAAGGATCTGGGCTACTCGATTCTGAGAGTGCGAATCGAAGAAGGCATCGGCGACAGTTGGTCGAGCGGTAACTTCAGCGCTTGGGCACCGGAGCTAGCGAATGCCAAGAACGCGGTTGCGAGGGGCGCTATCGTCTTTGCATCTCCTTGGAACCCGCCCGCTTCCATGAAGAGCGGTGGCAAGCTGATGACCTCGAAATATGCCGACTATGCAAGCTACCTCAAGGCCTATGCGAAATACTTCTCGGATAACGGAGCGCCCCTGTTCGCAGTTTCTATTCAAAACGAGCCGGACTATGCCGCGACCTGGACGGCTTGGACCGCCACTGATTTACTCACCTTCCTTACCGGCCAAGGAGCCACGCTATCGAGCGCTATCAAAGTCATCATGCCGGAGTCGTTTCAATTCATTCACGCCATGTCCGATCCGTCGCTGAACGACGCAACCGCTGCTTCGTATATCTCCATCATCGGTGGGCATCTCTACGGCGGCAAGATCCAGGACTACCCTTTGGCGCGCAATCAAGGAAAAGAACTGTGGGAGACGGAGCACTACTTTGACGATGACACCATCGCGAACATCATGAAGATGGCCACGGAAATCCATGATTGCATGGTAACCGGGTACATGAACGCCTACGTTTATTGGTGGATCACCTATGGCAATGGTTTGGCCACTTCGAGTGGAACCATCTTCAAGCGCGCCTATGTGCTGGGCCAGTTCGCAAAATACATCCGTCCCGGATATTACCGCGTCGATGCCACCGCCAATCCGGCAACCAACGTAAGCGTGAGCGCCTACAGAGGCGAGGATAAGGTCGTGGTTGTCGCCGTCAATAGCGGGACCGCCTCTGTGAACCAGAACTTCGTCCTTGGCAGTGGAACTGGAGCCCAAATATCGTCCTGGCAAACCACCGCGGACAGTAATATGACAGCCGGCCAGACCTACCAAGTATCGGGCGGAGCCTTCACCGCCGCCTTGCCCGCTCAAAGTATCACCACCTTTGTCGGCACCTCTAATACACCCATCGGCGGCCTCGATGGCGGGGCCGGCGGAGTGGCCGGCGACGCGGGTACACGGGCCAGCGGCGGTAGTTCTGGCTCGGGCGGCCTCAGTGGGGCTGGCGGCACCTCTGGCACTGGTGGAGCGACGGTCAGCGAAGCGGGCGGGAGCCTCGGCTCAGGAGGCCGCGCGGGCACAGGTGGTTCGAGCAGTTCGAGCAATGGCTCGGGAGGAGCTAGCACCACCACGACTAGCAACACGGCTGCCGGAGGCAGCGGCGGCAGCAGCAGCGGCGGCACCGCGACGACTGGAACCAGCTCGAGCGGCTGCAGTTGCGCCCTCGCCGGCCGAAGGAGGGGCGCAGACGCGCAAAGCCTCGCATACTTCCTTGTGCTCTGTGGGCTAGTCCTCGCACGAAGACGGACAAGCGCACGTTAAGGCGAAGACGCACTTCCATCGCTGAAAGCAGCTGCCCGCTGTAACACGCGAGTGTTCACGGGCATCAGAGGCTGTGTGCGCTAGGCATTGGGCGGAGCACGGCGCTCCGCCAGCTGCCTCGGGCAGGGAGAAGTCTGGCATGGTTCATCGAGGTGGACGTATCGTGGTCGTGACGGCGGGGTTGGCTTTGGTCGTAACGTTTGCTCCGAGAGGATTCCCCGTCGCACAAGCCACGGGCCTGGTCTTGATAGCCGCGGACTTGGGCGGTCGGATGGTCTACGGCCCCAATTATCTGCCGTTCTAGATTCCGTCTATTGAAGCGCGAAACCTTCTCGCGCTGGTCGCACTCTAACACCCAAGAGAGTGCAACAGTTGTGTGTTTGGAGGTTGTCATGGCAAGGAAGCGCTTCGTGGTGATGGGGCGGGGGGTCGCGTGTGCCGTTATCGGTGTTTGGCTGCCGATGACCGGAGAGATTCTTATCGTCAATTGAGTCAGCGTGGGTGCTAGCAGGGTCACCAATCAGCCCTTGAAGTAGTCGTAGGTGCTGGCCCGGGGGGCAACGCGCTCTTCCAGGCCGCGTTGCTCGGCGTCGGTCATGGGAAGGAAGGCGTCCGTGACGGCTAAATTGGCGCGAACCTCGTCCACCGTCGAGCAGCCGACCACCACGGTGTCAGCGTGAGTTGCGGCATAGCGGAGAAGCTCGCCGGAGGGCGCCGCTTCGACCATTCGTCCGGCGGCAAGAGCCTTCATGCCAATCACACCCATCTTCCTCGTTCGCGCTTCCGCAACCACCGTCGGAATGAAGGGACGATAGCGGCGGTCGGCGGGATTGATTGCCACCAGGATCGTATCGAAGGGGAAACGCCGCATGG
Source organism: uncultured Myxococcales bacterium (assembly GCA_964616265.1). Taxonomy (GTDB): domain Bacteria; phylum Myxococcota_A; class Polyangia; order Fen-1088; family Fen-1088; genus Fen-1118. The sequence goes on from CAZTTW010000228.1 coordinate 6,115, forward strand.
CTTCGATCAAGACGTCGGGATCGTGATGTCCGGTGACTCCGATGAAGCGAATGCGACCGTCCGCTTTGGCTTCCAGCGCGGCCTCCAGCGCGCCCCCTTTGCTGCAGAGCACGTCGAGCTCGTCCATTTCCCGCAAGTCGTGCATCTGCCACGTGTCCAGGTGGTCAGTACCCAAACGGCGAAGCGAATCGTCGAGCAGCCGGAGCGCACGATCCCGCGTACGCTCGTGGCACTTCGAAGCCAGCAGAACGCGCTCGCGGCTGCCTTTGCCCGCAGCGCGAAAGGCCTCGCCGTAATAGTCCTGGCTTTGCTGGTAGGCGGGAGCGGTGTCGCAGTAGCGCACGCCAAGCCGAAGCGCTTCCAGAATGACGGGTACGGCCTGACCAGACCGTCCCGTCGTGCGCAGAATTCCCTCTCCTCCCAGGGAAACGGGCAGCACTTGTGCGCCTGTGCCACCGAGGGTTCTTGTCACGGTCGTCGCGGAGGTCATGAGCGCAAGGCTAGCAGGTAGTAGCCCGATCGACTCGACCTCGGCGAGCGCGCTGGAATGCACTGCATGGGGATCGCCATCGCGCTAGCGGGACGGCTGCAGATTGTCGAGTGGACGTGTCTACCTGCGCGCCGCTATAGAGTCGTCCCGAAGAACTCGCTGCACGGCATGCGCCAACTCTTCCATATTGTAGGGTTTCGCAAGCCAAGTGAGGCCCTTCTTGACCGCCAATTCGGCTCGTTCAGTCGGCGCGTGACCGCTGACCACGATGGCTTTCTGGGCAGGGAACAGTCGCTGGATTTGCTCGAAGACCTCCAAGCCGTCCAGCTCTTCGTTGAGAAGCATGTCGATGATGACCAAGTCAAAGGGACTCTTGCCCGACAGGGCGGCACGAACAAAGAGCTCACGGGCGAGACAACCGCTGTTCAGGGTTTCGACTTGGTTGGGGTTGACCCGGTTTGGTGGACACCCGCCCTCAGACGAAAGGGCGTAGAAAG
>CAZTTW010000229.1:0-7077 GCA_964616265.1 uncultured Myxococcales bacterium
TCGAACGAACGCTCGACGAAAGGCGCCGCGCTGGCGCCTTGCAGCCGCAACCCGCGCCGGCACCGGGGGGCTCGGGGCTCTCGGCCACGGCTTCGCCGCCGGTCGCCAACCCACCGGTCGTTTCCAGCCCGGCCAGCCCAGCCGGCCCGACCGCGGCGACCGCGGGCGAGCCGCCGCTGGCGCCCGCGCCGGTGGTCGAGCCCGCGCCGGTGCAGCCAGGCGTCGACGTTTCGGCGCCGTCCGCGCCGACCAGCGAACCGTCGCAACCCAAGAAGTGGATCGGCTATTCCCTCCTCGGCGTGGGCGGCGCAGGGATCGTCACATGTATCATTGCGGCGGCGGTAGGCGCCAGCAAAGCGCAGAAGCTGAAGACGGCATCGCAAAACCACGACCCCTTCGACCCCGCCGTCGAGGCCAACGGCAAGACCGCCAACGCCGTCGCCGCCGTGTCGGGCCTGATTGGCATCGCGGCAGGAGGGACGGGCGGGTACCTGCTTTGGCGGTGGCGTGGCTCGGCGTCTCCTGCGGTTTCGCTCACGCCCGTGGCAACCCCCACCTATGCCGGCGCTTCCGCGCTACTAACGTTCTAGGAGCATCCATGCGGCAGACGAATGCAATTGCCCTTGGTTTGGCGGCTGGCGCCTTGGTCGCCTGCTATAACACGAACGGCCTCACGAACGGTGGCTTGCGTTGCACCGACGGAAAATGCCCAACCGGCTACAGCTGTCAGATCGACCAAGGAAGCGGATCGACCGGTCATTGCTGGAAAGATGGAACCTATAGTGTCTCCGACGCTGGCAATCAGGACACGACAACTCCGACGAGCGACTCGAACCCGCCGGCGTGTACGGTTGCCACTCCCCCGTTCGGTCCGTTTGTCAGTTGCGTGGACGAGGCGGTTCCGAATAGCACGTGCGATCCCGTATGCCAGTCCGGATGTTCCTGCTTTCACCGATGTGTCATCGACGAGCAGACGAATACGTCGTTCAAATGCGAGGCAACAGCACAGTCAGTCACAACGACGTTCGTGGCTCCCATGCACTCGTGTGCGGCGGACACTACGCGCTGTGAGCCCGGCTCGGTTTGCATCGCGGACGCTACGTGCGGGCACCTTTGTTACAAGACCTGCCGCGGGGATAAGGACTGCGCGGCGAACAGCCGTTGTACTTCCAGCTCCATCCTGGACAGCAACCACGTGGCGGTAAAGAACCTCTTCTTTTGCTCGCCACCCATCGAGAGCTGCAGCCCGGTTGGAGCAGCCACCTGCAACACCGGGATCAGCGGTCTAAAGTGCGTATTTCTGGCTGGGCTGACGACGGGTGTCAGTAACGACGCGACCGTATGTGATTGCTCCTCTCAGCACACCAAGCTGGTCGGTGAGAAATGCACGAGCGTTCCCGACAATTGCCAGCCGGGATCGCTCTGTGTCGGTGGAACCTGTCACAGCGTCTGCAGCCTTGCGGTGGCGGGCGGATGCTCGACCGGCAGCGCTTGTACCGCGATCTACGGCTCCTCGACCTACGGCTATTGTCGCTAGCACCTACCAGCCGGCGTAGATGATGGCGACGATGGCCACCGCGTAGCCCAGCAGATTGATCATGAAGGGCGCGTCGCTGAGCATGGAGTCGGTCGGGCTCTCGGCGTCGGACTTGCGCTGGGTAATCCAAATGAAGCGGAACACGCCGAAGCCCACGAACGGAACCGTCAACACCAGCCGCCGCGTGCCGAAGAACGTCAGCGCGTGGTGGGACTGGGTATAGCCGGCATACGCCAGCGTCGTCAGCACGGCCAGAAGATAGATGAGAATGCGCAGGGCGTTCGGGTTGTAGCGGTCGAGGACTTTGCGCTGCTTGCCTCCACGAGCGGCGCTGGTTCGCAGCTCATGCGCGCGCTTGCCGAAGCCAAGGAAGGACGCGAGCAGAATGGTGCAGACAAGCAACCAAAACGACGGCTCGACGGGAATCGCCGCTGCGCCGGCCAGCACGCGCAGCAGAAAGCCCATGGCCAAACTCGCAACGTCGACGAACGGAATGTGCTTGAGGTAGAACGAGTAGGCGAGGTTTTGCACGAGGTAAGCCGCCGCGATTCCCGCGGGTAGTGGTCCCCGCGAGAGGGTCAGCAGAAGGCCTGCAGCGCCGAGAATCAACGCCACGAGCTTGGCCGTTCGAATCGGTAGCGCTCCCGATGCGATAGGGCGGAAGCGCTTGAGCGGATGGGCGCGATCCTTGTCGACGTCGACGATGTCGTTGATGAGGTAGACCGAGCTCGAGATGAGACAGAAGCCCGCCACCGCTACGGCGGTGAACAGTACGGCTTGCACGTCGTCGATCTTGCGCGCGAAGACCAAAGGAGCCGCCACGAAGAGGTTCTTGATCCACTGGTGAGGGCGGGACGATTTCAGTATTGCGGCTACCATGAGTCCGAGTTGGCGGAGTGTACCCCAAAGCGTTTCGTCACGGGAGCATCGCGGATGCGCAAAGGTTACTTAGCTTTGTTCCCACCGAGCGCGATCTTGTGGTATTTCGCATGAAACCCATGATTGACGGAGACCGCAAGGGATCACCCGAGGCTCAGGTGACCACGGCGATCGGTGAAGTTGCCGACGAGGTCCTGGTCGAACGCGCACGCGCTAAGGACGAGGCTGCTTTCGAGGAGCTGGTCAACCGCTACGAGAATAAGCTCTACCGCCTGGCCATGCGCTTCGTGCGCAACGAAACCGACGCGCAGGAGATTCTGCAAGACGCCTTCCTTTCGGCCTGGCGCAATCTTCCCAGCTTCGAGGGTCGGGCGCAGTTCGGCAGCTGGATGTATCGGGTGACGGTCAACGCTGCGCTGATGCTGCTTCGCAGCCGTAACCGCCATCCCGAAGTAACGGTGGACGACATCGAGCCGACCGTTCTCAACGACGCCGTCGCGGAGAGCGGGCGGCTGATGCGGGCCAACTCGGATTGGTCGCAACGTCCGGACGAGCAACTCCAGTCGGAAGAGATGCGTGCTCACATTCAGATGTCGGTGAATGCGTTGCCCGACGGCCTGCGCACGGTCTTCCTTCTGCGCGACGTGGAAGAGATGTCGACCGAGGACACGGCGGAGATGCTCGGGCTGTCGGTGCCCGCGGTGAAGACACGTTTGCACCGGGCGCGCTTAGCCTTGCGGGAAGCCATCGGTCGGTACTTTACGCACTGACCGTGCCGGCTCTTTCTCCGGATAGCCGCTATACTCAGGCCATGTCGCTCAGGCGGTTTCGACGCCACCGCCGCAGTCTGATCCTGCTGGTTTTTGCCTATGCCGCCGCCCGCTCCGCCGGGGCGCGCGCTTCGGGCGCCCTAGTCGATGAAAACCGCGAGCAGTTACGCGCGAGGCAGGGGCGACCAGAAGCCATTGCTCCGCTGGCAGCCTTGGTGAACAAGGACGACGCTCTTCCCGTCGGCCAGCTCAGGCAGATTCTCGGCGAGCTCGTGGAAGGTCGCTTGGGCGGCGCGCCGGATCCGCTGGTGGCGGCTCAGGCCGAGTACCTGCTGTCGATCGAGGAAGACCGCCAAGGCGACCTTGCGGCTTCCGATGCGCGTCGACGCGGGCTCGGCCTCATCGGCGACTTCTGGATTGTGGGGCCGTTCGATGCGCAAGGGCGCAGCGGCCTGGGGCGCAAATTTCCTGTCGAGCCCGGAGATGGCGCGAGCGCGGTTTCCGACCCCAGAGTCGAAAATCGATGGCCCGGCAAAGAGCGGGACGTTGCATGGCGGCGCCTTCCTGACGAAGCCTTCATGCAGGGGATGGTCTTCGTGGATGCCGTGCTTCGGCCGGACAGCGATGCCGTCGCGTATCTGCTGACGTACGTAAAGAGCGACCGCGAGCGATGGGCGACCCTGCGCGTGGGCACGCCGGGGCCAGTGAAAGCCTGGGTCGGCGGTAGCCTTGTCCTGGCGAATGACGTGGTCCGTCCTGCCTGGCTTGACCAGGAGGCGGTGCCGGTCTTCCTCCGGCGCGGCGACAACCCTCTGCTCATCAAGACCGTGGTTACGCGTGGAGCGTGGCGCGTATTCGCGCGCTTGACCGCGCTCGATGGGTCGCGACTTGATGGCATTTCGGTCAGCGCCAACGTGCCGGCGAAGATGGCAGTCGGGAAAGCCCCGCGCAAGGCGCCGGTGGTGAGGGATCTTGGGCGATTGCTGCAGGCGCATGCCGACGGCGCACGCGGCGCTGATGCGGCCCAGGCCTGGCTCGACGAGGCGCTCTTCCTTTCGTTGGTGCAGCCTGCCGACAGCGAATCTCGGCCTATCGAAAAGGCGACTCGCAGGGCAATTCCCGACGGCGACGCTGCGCTTGGGAAAGTCGCCTCGCGGGCCCTGGCGTTGCTTGGCCAGGTGGCGCGCGAAGAGGACGAGCGGCGCGCCGCGCTCACGCGCGCGCTTTCGTCGGTCGCGGCTGCTGATGCGCAGGCCGACTTGCTCGCCGAGATCGGCCGCTTGTGGCGCAGCCAGCGCCGCGATGATGAAGCCGTGGTCCAGTGGCGCAAAGCGGTCGCGCTCGATCGCGACTGTGTGGGCGCCCAGCTTGCGCTCGCGCGCGAGGAAGAGGGCTCCGGCATGGCGTCGTCGGCGTTGGCTCGCATACTGGCATTGCCGGCGGAGGCGAGAGCGCTTCCAACCGTCCAGGATGTGCTGGCGGACATGTACGCGACCCTCGGTCGCCGCTCCGAGGCGGAAGACGTTTTGCGCGACCTCTACCGGAACCGACGTTCGGATGTCGGCGTCTTGCGGGCCTTGGCGGCAGCGGCGCGCAAACGTGGCGATTTGAAGGAAACCGCTCGCCTTTTCGGCGAGGCGCAACGCTGGCGGCCCGATCTGACCGGCCTGGTCTTCGATCAGGCGGAAGCGCTGGAGGGGCAGGGCGACGTGGCGGCCGCGCGCGAGGGGGTGCGCAAGGCGATTGCGCGTCTGCCCGACGACGCCGGGCTTTACGAAGAGCTGGGGCGTTTGGAGGCGCGGGCTGGGCAAAACGATGCGGCGGTCGCGGCCATGCGTCGCTCGCTGGAGCTGCGGCCGCAAAATCCGACTCTGCGTCGCTACATGCAAGTCCTGGCCGAGGCGACGAAGACTGCGCTTAGCGCTGACGACTTGGTCGTGGAGTTCGCCGCCGACGGCGAAGCGCTGGCCCGCGAGGTGCTGTTCGGGGCGCCGGCAAGCGATAGTGCCTCGGCCGAAGTCGTGCTCGATCGCACGGCGGTGCGGGTGCACGGCAACGGCCTGGCCGAGCGGTTCGTGCAGCACATCCTTCACGTGCGCACCGACCGCGCCGCCCACGACAATCAGGAAACCTGGGTGCGTTTCGAGCCCGGCCGGCAAGACGTCGAAATTCGCAAGGCGCGCATTCTGCGACGCGGCGCCGGCCAAAATATCGAGATCTCCGAGGCCACGGCACGTGACGAGCGCGGGCTGTCGGAGCCGTGGTACGGGCTCTACTACGACACCCGGGCGGCGGTCGTCGTGTTCGAGAATCTGCGCGCCGGCGACGTGGTCGAGGTTCAGTACACCGTGTCGGACGTGGCTTACAGCAACGACCTCGCCGATTACTTCGGCGACCTCGACACGCTCGGCGACGTCTTTCCGGTGCGCCGCTGGGATTACACGCTCATCGCGCCGTCCACGCGGGTTTTCTATCTCAACCAGCCGGCGTTTTCCGGATTTCACTCGACCACCGAAGAGCGCGGCGCCGAGAAGCGCTACCGTTTCGAGGCCCTCAACTTGCCCCGCGTGGAAAGCGAGCCGGCAATGCCTGGCTTTACCGAGATCGCGCCGTACCTGCACATCAGCACCTATTCCGGCTGGGAAGACATGGGGCGCTGGTACTGGAACCTCGTCGCCGATCAGATGCAAGACGATGGCTCGCTCGCCAAGGCAGCGACGCAGGCGACAGCAGGTCTCACCTCGACGCTCGACAAAGTGAAAGCCATTCATCGGTTGGTGGTGGAAGGCACCCGCTACGTGGGCCTCGAATTCGGCATCCACGGTTACAAACCCTACAAGTCCGCGCAGGTTCTGCAGCGCCGCTTTGGCGACTGCAAGGACAAGGCGACGCTCTTGGTCGCGCTGCTCGGCAAGGTCGGCGTCGAAGGCGAGCTGGTTCTTCTGCGCACCCGTCGAGGCGGTCGCATCGATCCGATGCCAGCGTCTCTAGCGGTGTTCGACCACGCCATTGCCTACGTGCCTGCGCTCGACCTCTACATCGACGGCACCGCCGAGTTTTCCGGTCTGGGCGAATTGCCGTCAGAGGATCAGGACGCCATGGTGCTGCACGTGTCGGCGCACGGCGCGCGGCTTTTGAGAACCCCGATTCTTGCCGCCGAGACCAACACGGCATCACGCACCTGGCAGGTCGATCTTCACGCCGACGGCTCGGCGCGGGTCACCGAAGACGTGGCGGTGCGAGGACAGGCCGCACACGAATGGCGGTCCCATTACCAGACCGAGGGCGAGCGGCGGGAGCGCTACGGCAAGGTGTGGAGCGGTCGCTTCGCTGGCGCCGTGCTCGACGAGGTCACCATGGACGTCTCGGATCGCAATCGCCCGGCCAGCGTGCACGCCACAGTGAATGTTCCACAGCTCGGCGAGGTTTTGCCGAGCGGCGAGATGCGCCTGCCCACCAGCTCGCGCGAGGCGGATTTCACCAGTACCTACGCCCGCCTCGGCAAACGCCGCTGGCCGCTGGTGCTCGCGTATCCCTGGCGACACGAGGAGCACGTGCTCTACAGGTTGCCGGTTGGCGCTCACGTCGCGCGTGCGCCAAGCTCATGCAAGCTGGAAAGCCCGTTCGGTACCTTTTCCCTCGACGTGAAAGCGGGCGACGGCACGGTGGCGATCGACTCGACGTTGGTCGTCAAGCAGACCCGCATCGAGCCGTCGAGCTACGCTGCCTTTCGATCGTTCTTGCGCGACATCGACGCGGCGCTGGCAGAGCGCATGCTGGTCGCACTGGAGCAAAAGCCATGAGGGTGGTGCGAACGGGGCGGACAAGGATGACGGTGCGGCGGCGCTTGGTCGCCGGCCTTGCCTTGCTCCTGAGTGTCGGCTGCGCGAC
>CAZTTW010000230.1:0-7056 GCA_964616265.1 uncultured Myxococcales bacterium
CTGTCCACGCTGGCGAGGTCGACTGCGCTGGAAGCGGGCGTATCGGACCCGAGGTCGAGGCTGCTGGACGGGGCGCTACTGGAGGTATCGTCGTTGGTCGCCGCGTCCGACGTCGACTGATAGCCGGTTGGCCGGCAAATGCCGTTGCCGTAGACGGGGTTATTACACGAAAGCCCGCTGCCGCAGTCCGAGTCGACCTGACAACGCCCACCTTCATTTTGTCCGCACGCCGCGAGAATGGCCGAAAGGCCCAGAAGGCATATTCCTGTGCGCAAGATCCGTCGCATGGAGGGCTGGCTTACCATCCTCGCCTGCATTCGTAAAGCCCAGTCCGTGATAGTTTCCGCCCATGATTCGCCGACGTTGCCTGGTTTTCTTGCCTGGAGTGGCCGCCTGCGTGTGGCTTTCGACGGTTGCGCTTCATGCCGGCAGCCGCAAAGTCACGGCGTCCGAGCGCGAAGCGCGTGCTTTCCTGGAAATCACGAGCGGCCTCGTAGAGCCCCTGCAGACCGTGGCCAATTCGGCAGCGTGGGTCGCGGCCACGGACGTCACCCCCGAGCACACGGCAGCGCGCGCTTCGGCAGAAAAGGCACTCGCCGCCGTGCTCGGCTCGCGCCTCGTCATCGATCGCAGCCAAGCCCTCCTCAAGCAGAAGGGCGAGCTCGATGCTCTCTCGGTAAGGCAACTCACCAAGCTCCTCTTGGCGGCGGCCGAAAGTCCGGCGACCCTCCCCGAGGTCGTCTCCAAGCGTATCGAGACTGAGGCGCGGCAGTCGTCCATTCTCGACAGCTACACGTTCTGCCTGCAAAGCAACCCGAACGGGAGCTGCGCACGGCCGATCTCGGCCAACGATATCGACGACCTCCTTCGCAAGTCGCGCAACCTGAAGGAGCGCGAGCAAGCGTGGCTCGCCTCGAAGGAGATCGGACGCAAGCTTGGGCCCGGCCTTGCCGAGCTCCAGCCCCTGCGCAACCAGGTGGCGAGGGCCCTCGGCTATTCGTCCTTCTTTGCGCTGCAGGTGGCCGACTACGGCATGACGGTGGCGGAAATGATGGCGCTCATGCAGAGCACACTCGACGCCGTGGCGCCGCTCTACGACGGGCTTCATTGTTTCGCGAAGCACACGCTGGCCGAGCGATTCAAACAGGCGGTGCCGCGGCAGATTCCGGCGCACTGGATCGGCAACCGTTGGGCACAAGACTGGCCTGGCCTTATCGACAGTGCCAATCTGGACCCGTACTTCAAAGCCAAAAGCCGCGAACAGATCGTGCGCACCGCGGAGGACTTCTACGTGTCGCTGGGATTCCCGCGTCTGCCGGAAAGTTTTTGGCAGAAGTCCGACCTCTATCCCGTCGACGCCAAGTCACCACGCAAAAAGAACAGCCACGCGTCGGCTTGGCACATCGATGGTGAAACCGACGTGCGCTCGCTCATGAGCGTCGAGCCCAACACGCAATGGTTCGGCACCGCCCACCACGAGCTTGGACACATCTACTACTATCTGTCGTACGCGCGGCCGGAGGTTCCGTTCCTCCTGCGTACCGGCGCCAACCGCGCCTTCCACGAAGCCGTGGGCGAGCTGGCTCGGCTGGCGAGCCTGCAGATGCCGTACCTGCGCAGGCTGGGTCTCGTCCGCCAGGGACAAGAGCCCGACGCGGCTGGCTGGCTCTTGCAATCGGCGCTCGATTCGATCGTCTTTTTGCCGTTCGCCGCGGGCACCATGACCCACTTCGAGCATGACCTCTACGAAGACGAGCTGCCGCCTTCGGAGTGGCAGGCGCGTTGGTGGAGCTACGTCGGCCGTTTCCAAGGCGTGCAAGCACCGAAGGCACGACCCGCCGAGCTGTGCGACGCCTGCACCAAGACGCACATCAACGACGATCCGGCTCAGTACTATGACTATGCGATGGCCAGTCTGATCAAATTCCAGCTGCACGACCACATTTGTACGAAGATCCTCAAACAGGACGTGCGAGCCTGCGACTATTCGGGCAACGCCGAGGTCGGCCGCTTCCTGCAGAGGATCCTGGAGAAAGGCGCCACACGCGACTGGCGCGAAGTTCTGCGCGAGGACACTGGCGAGGACATCGGTCCGCGCGCCATGCTGGCCTATTTCGAGCCCGTGATTGCCGATCTCTCCAAACGCAATCTCGGGCTCGATTGCTCACGCTGAAGGCGCAGCTGGCTCGCTAAGGAGAACAGGTACCGTTGGCTCTGCAGTTGCCGGTCGTGCACGTGTTGCCCGGGCAGCATACTTGGGAGGGGCCACCGCACGCGTCGCAGCGAGAGTTCCCAGTGCTGTTGATGAATTGGCAAGACGTGTTCGCGGCCGTGCATAGGCTGCCGGTACAACACGGCTGGCCCCGCCCGCCGCAGCTCACGCAGCTGTAATTGAAGCTGCCCGTGGTGATCTGACAAACGTTGCCAGGCGAGCACGTGCCGGGCGCGCCACCGGCCGCTCCACAGCAAGGCTGGGTTGTGTCGCCACAGGCGACGCATTGACTGGTGCCGGCCATCTGGCAAGTCGTGTTGGGTGCCGTACAGCGACTGCCCGAGCAACAGCGACTGCCGGACGCGCCGCATGTGCCGCAGGCGCCGTCGGTACAAGTCGCCGTGGAGATTCCGCTGCACGTACTGCCGGCAGCCACGCAGGTCGACGAGGCGCCGCTTGTCACGCAACAGCCGCCGTCGTTACAGACGTTGCCGGCGCAGCACGCCTCGCTAGCCCCACCACACGGAGTGCAAGAATAGATTCCGCCCACGCCCGCCGTGCATTTCGTGTTGCTCGCGGTGCATGCGCTGCCAGCACAGCAAGGATCGCCGACGCCGCCGCAGGTTGCACAGGCTCCGCTCGAACAGGAACCGCCACCCCATGCCGCCGGACAGTCCGCCCCATCGGCGATGCAAGCGCCACCGACGCAGCACCCCCCCTTCGAGCAGGCGTTACCGGCGCAACAAACCTGGCCGGCGCCACCACAGGTTGACGGCGTCGTCGTGCCGCCCGCACCGCTGCCACCGGTCGCGACGACCCCGCCGGTTGCAAGCACGCCGCCGGTCGCGATCACGCCGCCCGTCGCAAGCACGCCGCCGGTCGCAAGCACGCCGCCCGCGCCAGAACCTCCGCCGCCGCTGGGCACGCCTGCCGTTCCGCCGGTGGCGAGAATCCCTCCCGTGCCGGGCCCAACACCACCCGTCGCCCCAATGATCCCACCTGCGCCACCATTGCCGCCATCAAGAATCGCGCCTCCGCCATCGCGCACAGTGCCCGAGTCGACACCGGCGCCACCGAAGCCCGAAACACCTCCCGCACTCGCGCTATCGCCGCTGGAGATGGTATCTCGGCCCCCTCGAGCATCCCCAATCGCCCCGCCTGCCCCCGGCGCGTCCGCGACGCTGCCTCCCCCACCTTGAAGATCGATACTCACTCCACGGGTGTCGGCCGCAGCATCCTTCCCACCATCGCGCGTGGTGGCACCGTCTGCGCTGCCACTTCCGACGGCCAAACCGTTTTTGTTCGTCGAACAGGCAAGGCCGACGAGAGCGACCCACAAGGAAATCGATGGCACCAGTCGCTTGCGCTGCCACGTCACAAGAAACCTATGCGTTTTCATTGGAGAACCTCCGTGCGACGATCTTCCCACGAGCCTTGAGCGTCCGGTACCGGCGCTGTCTCGGGGGGCCCCCAGTCTAAGGTAGAGATAGAAGTGTAATTGAAATGACAGACGATATCGAGGGCATAAATCGAACGGGCCTACGCACCGCCGCGCACACGACCTCTCCCGCGACTGCCGCGAAATCAATACCTATTCGCGCCGGGCGGTCTCTTCGACGAAGTAGGCGCTGCGGTGACGAGCGTCAGGCAAATGCGAGTCCCAGCAAGCAGGCGAGCAGAAGACCAACTTTATTTTGCCGGAGTTGCAGGTCGAAACCGAGCAACGAATCACCTTGCTGCCAACCGGAATGGGCTTCCGGCACATCGAACATTGAAACGCTGGACTGCCAGTCATGTTCTGCTCTTTACCATACCTTGATCCATCAAAGCCTGCGACGAAAGGCCTAGGGGTCTGCGATTGCGTCCGATCTCGACGAGCTGAAGGAGCAATGTCGCAAGCCCTGCCCCGGTTTGCACGATTGCCGTCGGGGAGTCGTCTAGCGCTCGACGGGGCATGCCTGGCACTGCAGCCGTGCGCGGATCTTCGACCACCGCACGGCCGCCCGACGCAACGAGTGCGCGCAAACCCGCAGCCCCGTCGTTGCCCATGCCCGACAAGACCACGCCTAGCGCGCGTTGTCCGAACGAAGCAGCAAGCGAGTTGAGCAGAACCGTTGCCGAGGGACGGAACCCGTCGACGGGCAAGCCGCTCTGCAGCGCGACGATGCCGCCGGTGTGAACCGTCATATGGACGTCGTCAGGCGCTACCACGACCTCGCCGGGAAGAAGGACATGTCCGTCGCGACCAAGGCGCACCGGCAACACCGACGTCTCGCCTAACCACGAGCACAAGGACTGGGCATGGCCGCGCTCAGTATGCTGGACAACCGCGATGGGAAGGGAAAAGGTCGGCGGCAGCCCGGCAAGCAGGTCGCGCAGAATGCGGGGTGCGCCGGTAGATCCGACCACGCCGGCGATGGCCAGCGCGACGGAATGAGCCGGCGGAGTTCCATGCTTTGTCTCCGTCTGCGACACGCCCGGCGGGTGCGATGCCGTGAAAGCGGCACCGCTGAATGCCTCGCCTCGTCGAGATGGCACAGACTTGTCCACCTGGGCGCTCGTCCGTAGACCCGCTTTCCGCGCGAGCCGACGAATGGTCTCGGCCAGTTCGCGCGCTGCCGCTTCGTCGAAGCCGGCGCTCGGTTTGGGAAAGACCGTCAGGGCGCCTCGGCCCAGGGCTTCGATGGCCAGGGCGCGTCCGTCGCCGCCGTCTCGAGCAATGATGACGATGGGGGTGGGCTGCACGCGCATGATCGTCTGCGTCGCCGCCAAGCCATCCATCGATGGCATCAGCACATCCATCGTCACAATGTCCGGCCGAACCCGAAGGACCTCGTCGATGGCCCGGCAGCCATCGCACGCTTCTGCCACGACCTCGATGTCGCTCGTGCGCTCGAACGCTTCGCGCAGGACCGCGCGGATGAGCGGCGAATCGTCGACGACCAGCACCCGGATCTTCATGAGCCACCGACGAACGGTCGAATGGTTCGCCAGAGCAACGCTTGATTGAAGTCGCTCTTGTCGATGTACGCCGACATGCCGGCTTCCATGGCAGCGCGACGTTCGGGCTCGCTGCCACGCATGGAAATCGCGATGACGGGCAGATGCTTCGCATCGGCCCGACTGCGCAGAGCACGCACGAGCCCAAGACCGTCCATGCGAGGCATGTCGATATCCGTGAGCACGATATCGACATGGTTTTGTGCCGTGAACAGATCGAGGGCTTCAGCACCATCGCCGGCAAGCAAAACGTGCAGACCGTAGGAACGTAGCGCCTGCGCCACGATATCGCGCACCACCGGCGAATCGTCGGCCAAGAGAGCAACGCGGCCGGCTGCCTGCTTGCTCTCGGATTCCAGGCTGGCCGGGGCGGCCTTGCCACGCGAGCGAGAAAGCAGCACCAGCTCGGCGGCTTTCAGCACGAGCGCGAGTGCTCCTTCTTCCAAGTTCACGGCAGCGGCGATGAGCGGGATCTTCTCGAAGAATCTGCCCATGGGCTTGACCATGATCTCGCGCTCTCGGTGGCCCGTCGTGCCTCCGAGCGCCACCAGATCCGCCCCGCTTTGCGCGACGATGATGCGCGCATGGGCCTCCGGGGCAAACGGCTCGCCCAGCACGGGGCCGAGATCGAGCAGCGGTATGCTGTTGCCTGCGAACTGCACCGTCGGGCCATCCGGTCCATCGCTGCACTCGACGGCGCTGGCCATGACCAAGCTGCGTACCGATGCCGCGGGTAGCGCGTAGGTACCCATGCCCACGTGAAACAGGACGACGCGGGTGATGGCTACCGTAATCGGCACTTCGATATCGAAGGTCGTGCCTCGTCCGAGCTGCGTCTCGACCTCGATCTTGCCACCCAAGTTCTCGACGACATCGAGCACGATGTTGAGACCGATCCCGCGGCCGGAGACTTCGCTCACTCGATCACGCGTCGAAAAACCCACCGCAAAGATGGTGCGCAGCATCTCGCGCTCGCTGGCGAGGCCTGCCGCCGCCGCATCCAGCAGGCCGGTAGCAATCGCACGTTTGCGAACAACCTCGACGTCAATGCCGCCGCCGTCGTCCGAGACCCGCAAATGCAGGCGCTGACCCACGATGCCGGCGATGATCCGCACCGTTGCTTCTGCCGGCTTGCCGAGGCGAAGGCGCTCGTCGCTTGGCTCGACGCCGTGATCGATGGCATTGCGCAGAAGGTGCAGAAGTGGCTCCTCCAGGATTTCGAGCAGCGCCTTGTCCACCTCGACCTGCTCGCCCTCGATCGCGAAATGAACCTGGCGATCGAGAGAGCGCGCCAGCCGGCGAAGCGGCACGGGAAAATGCTCGAGCAGGGTCGCGAGTGGAATCATCCGTAGATCCCGCGTGGTGCCGTCGAGCTCGCCAACCAGGCGTTCGAGGCCGTGGGTTTCGTCTCGCAGCTTGGCCTCCAGAGTGCTGAGCCCGGCGGTAATTCGTGTCCACGCCGTCACGCCGTCGTCGCCGTCGGCCGTCGCCGGCGCCCGCCGGGTGGCCTCGACCGATTCGCGCAACTGCCGCACGGTGCGGGTGAGCTGACGCCAGCGAACACGCGAGAGCAAAAGGTCGGAGACCATGCCACGCAAGTGGTCGATTTTTTCAGCGGTGACCCTAACCGAGCTTTCCTTGCGCGCAGTCAGCGGCGCGGGCGTCGGCCTTTCCAGCGGCGCGGGCATTTCCACCGCCGTTTCCACGACCACGCGGCGTGCTTGGGGCGAAATGTGCATGGGCGTAGGCGTAACGTCCACGACCGGTCCGGGCGTGGCGTCGACGGGCTTGCCGAGCAAGGTCGCCACCCGCAAGAGAAACGCGTCGGCCTCGAGCGATGGTGC
>CAZTTW010000231.1:0-5057 GCA_964616265.1 uncultured Myxococcales bacterium
ACTCCCGAAGCGGCTACGTGCGCGTCTACATGCATTCGCTGCGACACAAGATCGAAGACGATCCCGCCCGTCCCAAGTATCTCGTCAACGAGAGCGGCTTGGGTTACCGACTACGCACGTCGAGCTGACCGCGCAGCAGGCGAGGTTTTATCGACCGACGGCCGCGAAACGTTGAGACGGCGTCTCTCTCTTAGAAGACGCCGCAGCAGGGCTGGGGCATGGGCGCAAGACCTGTCCCCGGCCGTTCATGGCCTCCATGCGAGCAACGCACGCCGCTGGTGTGGTTCCGGCGATTCGAGCCGCGGGGTGCCGGTATACCGACGTCGGCGTTGCCACGGACAGAATCGAAGCTGTGATGGCCAAAATCAGATTCATCATGGCGGTTTCCTCGTTTGGACGAAGGTCCTGAACAAAAGGTACCACCAAACATAATGATCAACAATTCCACTTAAGGACACACGGAAGTTACTTATTAGAAATAATAAAGACGCCGTTCGTCAGCGCCAGAGAGTGGGTGCTCGGAGCTACTTTGCCTCTACGGCTCGACCTTGCGGGCGACCCGTGACGGGTTCGTCGAGGACTGCTTCCTTCAGGGTTGCTAGCGCCTCAAGACAGATAGCCATGGCTTTTCGCTTCTGATTCAGTGAGAGCTCCAAAGAGCGAACATTCGTGTTCTCGCGCGACAGCGACAGGATCTTCGCTTTGATGGTTTCGTAGCGAGCGAATTGCGTTTTTGCCGTCTCGATGCTCTCACCGCCCGCGCGCTTGGCAAAGAAGGCAGCAAGCCCATCGAGAGCGTTTCCGATCTCAGCCTGCTCTTTAGCCATTGCGCCCTCCATCTCGTCCATCTTCGCATCGCTTTCTTCCGCGATATGAGGGGCCAGCATGGTTTGGATTCGGAGAGCACTTATACGAGCGCGAAATGCCATGGGCATCACTTGGATGGCCGCTGGGGTGCCCGAGGTCTTGGCGATCACCTGCGCAAGCGCTGCATCCATCTCCGCCAGCGTATTGGCCGCGGCTCCGAACAGAAGACTCCACGCCTTGAGATTGGTGTTCTTGACTGCGAGATCGAGCACTTCCTTATCGACGCGCTGAAGACTGAGGAATGCCTTCGAAAACTGATCCAGCAGGTCCTTTTCGTGCCAGGTACCGCTTGCTTCAATCAGCGCGCGAAGTGTCTTCTGATCGCGTTCGATTGCTGCGGAGACCGCACGGGATTGGTCGGCGTATGTCTTTGACGCCTCGTCTGTAATAGCGAGAACGGCGCTCTTTTCGGCCTCGGAGGCCGACGCGAGACCGAGTTGCATCCGCGCCACGACCTCGAGCCGGGCATTCTTGTGGGAAAGCTCCTGCGACAGGCTTGTATCGCGGTGGAAATGAAAGACGACCGCCAGAAGCAGCACGAGGAAGACCACTCCGCCGATGAGCCAGCGGAGGTTCTCGGTCGTTCTGGCCTGTGCCGGCCTCTCCGAGGCCTCCGCTGAGGAAAAGCGTTTCTTGGTCATGGGATGCTCCCTAGCACGGTCGGCGAGGCGCGGTCGCGGTAGCTGATGGTGTACACGGCCAGAGGGTAAGCGCCGATAGGCCAGGATCGCAATAGCGAACCCGGCACGACTGCGGCGCTGCAAGGTCGGACCGCTAGCGCTCGTGCAAGCTGCATAGGATGCGCATCGACATGGGCGCCATGACGGGGTTTTTCTGCCGTAAATGCCTTGGCACGTCCCGTGCTCTACCTCAGAGAGAAGGCGCAAGGCTGCGCCGCAGAGGACGCCATGATCAAGAGTATTCTTGTTTGTCTCGAAGGATCGGCCAGCAGCAAGGCCGCTACGCAAACTGCGATCGAAATCGCGCGCGAGTGCCGCGCGTCCGTCGTCGGTTTGGCTATCATCGACGAGCCCGATATTTGCGCGGGGACTCCGACCGGTGCCTGGGGATCGAGCTACAAGCACGAGCGCGATAGGCACTTGCTCAGCGAGGCACGTGCGCACGCCGCAGGCTGGCTTGCTGAATTCGAACGGTGCCGTCAAGACGCCGATCTGCCTGGCCGGTCGCTCGAAATCATAGGTCGGCCTGCAGAAAGCATCATCGGCGAGATGGGGCTCCACGATCTTACGGTGATGGGGCGTGACGCCAACTTTCGGTTTCTGACGGAGTCCCAGGATTCGGCAACGCGTGAGAAGATCCTGCGCCACGCGAATCATCCCGTGTTGCTCATTCCGGAGAGCAATCCAGGCCAACCGGCAAATCTGGGGCAGACCGTTCTCGTCGCCTACGATGACAGCGATTCGTCCAAACGTGCGCTGAACAGCTTCGCCCAAAGCGGGCTTGCCGGCTCGCGAGAGGTCCACGTCGTCACCGTGGGTGAGGACGGAGAGAAGGCTTGGGACGTCGCCATGAAGGCAGTCGAGAGACTGCGAACCTTCGGCATCGAAGCTCTGACAGAAAACATCGTTTCGCCTCTACCGACCAGCGAAGCCCTGGTCCAATTCGGCCGCCAGCTCGGCGCAAGCCTCATGGTGATGGGTGCCTTTGCTCATTCGCGCTTTGCGGAAATGCTTCACGGCTCGGGCACGCGCGCTGTTCTCGAAAAGAGCACCGCTGCCATTTGCTTGCAGCACTAGCGCGTCGCCGACGCGCGGCTGCCGCTCATTTTCCCATGGCCAAGATCGCCGCCGCGGGTGGCGCCGGCGTGAACGGTTTCGCTCACGTAGCCCGTCATGCCCAACTCGGGCACGTCAAGGCCGGCCACTTCGTCGTCGGCGACGACGCGGCTGCCGACCAGGCGACCAGCAAGCCATAGCGCAAGAGCGGCGGTGGGCACGACCCACGCTGCATTCGCGAGGATCCCAACGAGCGAAGCCAGCAGCTGACTGCCACTTCCCGCCAGCAAGCCTTTGACAGGACCGGCGACGCCGTTCCATCCGTCACCCGCGCGTCCGTCGGCAAAGATACCCACCGCAAGCAAACCCCAGGCTCCCGCGATGCCGTGGACTGCGACGGCGCCGGCTGGATCGTCGACGCGCAATCGTCGTTCGATAAGCAGCGCGCCCTCGAGAGCAATCAGACTGGCTAGCGCGCCGATCACGACCGCCGAGCCGCTCGACACGAAAGGACCGGACGCGCTGATGGCGACGAGGCCGGCCAGAAAGCCGTTGCAGATCATGCTGAGATCGGGTTTGCCGAAGCGGAAGCGGGTGTGGGCGAAGGCCAGCAGCGCTCCGGCCGCAGCGGCCAGCAGCGTATGAATGGCCATGGTGGCGGCCAGGCCCTCGCCACTGTGAGCGGCGGAGGTCGTCACCAGGCCGAACCACCCGGCGGAAAGTAGCAATGTGCCCAGCACGACCATGGGCATGCTGTGCGCTGGAATTGGCCGGACATCGCCGCGCAGAGTGTATTTGCCAAGTCGCGGACCCAGGATCTTCGTCGCGACGAGCGCAATCGTGCCGCCGGTCATGTGCACGACGGCGCTGCCACCACAATCCACGACACCGTGACCGAGCGGCAATTTCGCCAACCAACCATTGGCCCAAACCCATCTCGCGTAGACAGGAAAAATCACTGCCGCCACGATAAACGAGAGCAGGATGGTGAGCGCCAGGCGTGAGCGCTCGGCCATGGCACCCACCGGAATCGTCGCGCTTACGGTGGACAAGCCGGCCCGAGCCAGAAATGCGATGGCCAAGCCACCGCCGATGGCAGAGGGATTGAACAGAAATCCGGTGAAACCGTTTTGAATACCGAAACCCAGCGACCAGAAACCCAGCAGGCCCCCACACGATGCCAGGAGCACCATGGCCGTCGTGTGTGCGACGTTCTTGGACCGCACAAGTCCTGCGTCGAGCACCGTGAAGCCGGCTTGCAAGAGCAGCGCAAGTAGCCCGACAGCGACCAGCCCAAAAGCGTTAACGGCGGCGCGAATCGCGGCGGCTTGCCCAACGATGGTTTCGAGCGTCGGGGTGGAAGTCATTTCTCTGCCTTATCAACAGTCTGAACCTGCGGCGGTTGCCGATAGGTTTCGAACGGATGAAATATCGGTAACCCTTGAGCCTAATGAGGCAATTTTTGTCCTCGGAACATTAGTATAAACCCCATGAACACCAGGGCGATGACGCCAACGATGATCGCCACCTGCCGCACTCGCTTCCAGCGGGATTTCCACGGTGCTGCCGGCCGCAGCCGTTCGTGCCGTCCGGTAACGACGACCTTCTCTGGAGCGTCGAGATCGGCCTTCATTTCAGCGGCCGTCGCGTAGCGATCCAGCGGATCTCGCTCCATGGCGTGAAGGATGATCTCTTCCACCTCGGGTGAGATCTGAGGATTGATCTTGCGCGGCGCCCGCGGATCGCCGATGAGGCGTGCGTTCATGATCATGTAGGCATTGGGCGCTTCAAAAGGAACTCGGCCGGTCGTCATTTCGTAGAGCATGGCGCCGAGGCTGTAAATGTCGGTGCGACCGTCTCCCCGCTTGCCCTTGACCTGCTCGGGCGCCATGTAATCGGGCGTGCCCATGGTCGGCGAAAAGCCGCCGAAGGTGATCCTTCGCATGGCCTGGGCCTTGGCGATGCCGAAATCCATGATGCGAATGCTTCCGTCGTCGCACGCCATGATGTTCGCCGGTTTGAGATCCCGGTGCACGATGTCGCGACTGTGCATGTAGTCGAGCGCCTCGCAAATACGACTGGCGAAGGTGAGTGCTTGCGGGACGGGCATCATGCCCTTTTCCCGAATCAGCTCGTCGAGGGTCCGGCCCTTGAGGAGCTCCATGGCGAAATACGGGCGGCTCTTCTTGGTGGACGTTGGAATGATCTTCAGAATGCCGGGGTGATTGAGCGACTTGCCGATCTCTTCCTCTCGCTCGAAGCGTGAATAGAAGGCCGGATCGCTTTCGAGGTGCATGAAGGGGACTTTCAGTGCGACTGGGTCACCATTCTCCAGATCAACCGCCTTGAAGATCGATGCCATACCGCTGCGGGCGATGAGTCCGGTAATCTCGAAGCGAGCATCGAGCACTTGTCCAACCTGGGGTTCGCTGGTCATGGCGGCGCGCGGCTCCT
>CAZTTW010000231.1:5157-7045 GCA_964616265.1 uncultured Myxococcales bacterium
GCATCGAGCACTTGTCCAACCTGGGGTTCGCTGGTCATGGCGGCGCGCGGCTCCTCGGAATAGATGGCGGCACCCCGATAGTAGCGGACCTGGTCGACTTTATCGACGTGAACGACTTGGACCGTGACGTTGTCGTCCGACCCGCGCTTCATCGCCATCTCGATGAGGTGCTGACTCGCCTCTTGCGCCGAATAGCGCATCACGGTCTCGCAGATTTCGGCCTCGGTAACGCACCCATGGATACCATCGCAGCACTGGACAAGGACGTCGCCTTCCTGAATCGGGACTTTGTTGAAGTCCACTTGCACGGTTGGGTTCTGGCCAATCAACCGGGTCAGCATCGTACGCATGTCGCTGGTGGCGGCTTCGTGCTCGGAAAGTAGGCCCATCTTTACTTGCATGCCGACGTACGAGTGATCGCTCGTCAGTCGCTCGATACGCCCTTGGTGAATGTGGTAGGCGCGGCAGTCGCCCACGTGTCCGACGAAGACCTCGCTATTGCGCAAAAGAAGCGCAGTCATCGTCGTAGCCATGCGGCGCTCGCCGTTCTGCTGAAGCATTCCGCGGTCGTAGACGGCCAGGTTGGCGTCGCTGAAGGCTTTCCACAGAAGTTGGTTCGGCGTTTGCTCCAGCTCGGCTGCGCGAAAGCAGTGCTCGGTGGTCTCGACGGCCAGCTTGCTCGCGATTTCGCCGAAGCCGTGCCCGCCCGCACCGTCGGCAAGCACTGCGAGGATGCCGCGGCCGCGTCGCTCCTCCTCGTCGGTCGGTACAACAAAGGACGCATTGTCCTCGTTGTTCGTGCGTACATTTCCCGGCGACGTGGAAAAGCCGTAAGTGACTTCCATTGTTGTGCTCAATCTAGCAAAACGGCGCAGCGGTTGCGAACCACTGCGCCGTGTTTAGAAGAACTAATACTAATCTAGGCTTTCGAGGTCGTTGCCACCTGCGACGACAGCAGAATTTCTCTGCCCTTCTTCTTGCTGGCGCGGAAGAAGTAGGCGGCGCCGTAGATGCCCCACAAGGCGACCGCGCCGAGCGCGACGAACGGCTCTTTGGCGCTCATGCCGGGAACAAACATCGGGCCGACAATGAAGAACAGCATGCAGACTAGGTTGGCGCCCAGGCCGAAGAGCGGAATGAACATGTGCTTGATGCCGCTGAAGGTGTGGTGCTCTCGGAACGCGACGATGGCGATGATGTTGGTCATCATGTAGAGCAGGAACGTTCCGAAGTTGCTGACCAGCGTGACTACGAGCAAGCTCTGCGGGATCTTGGCCGCGTTGTCGTGGCCGAAGATGAGGAAGCTGTACCATGCGTTTTGCGGCAGGCCCTTGATGACGTCGTCGGCCAAGGCGGCTGGCCCGCAGAAGTTGAAGGCGACCGAGACGATGCCGACGACTGCCGAAATGATCGCCAAGGTCCAGATCGCCTTGTGCGGCGTCAGCTTGGTGCCGTGCAGGAGGCCGAAGTGCGAGCCGACTTCTTCGTCGCGGCCCATGGCGTACGTCACGCGCGCGCCGGTGCTCATGCACGAAAGCGTCGTGCCGATGAGCGCCAGGAAGACCGTGAGCGCCTGAACGAGCATGAAGGCTTTGCCGGCGGCAGCGCTACCGAAGAGCCAGGTGCCGGCGATGATCATCATGTCGCCTACCGGTGCGGCTGATGCCGTGGCATTGCTGATTTGATAGCCATTGTTTAAGAAGAAATTGGCCGCGAAATATTCGATGAGGTAACAGAACAGACCTTGAATCAGCAGCGACAGAATAACGGCTCGGGGGATGTCGCGTTTCGCGTTCTTTGCTTCTTCGCCCATCGATGTGACGGATTCGAATCCGACCAGGATTAGAATCGCGATACACGCTTGGATGATGATGTAGCTGAATTTGTG
>CAZTTW010000232.1:0-7039 GCA_964616265.1 uncultured Myxococcales bacterium
ACGTGGTTGAGCAAGACCTCGCCTCGCTACGCAGCGCCGTGGTCACCATCCTTGAGAGGCTCGGCGCTGAGCGCTGAGCAAGGCGGGATCACCTCGCGCCGACGGTCTTGGTCACGCGTCGGTAGATGGCTCGGGGTCCGCGGTGGACGCCGCGGCCTCGGTGGCTTCGTCTTCGTCGCTGTAGGCAGACGCTCCGCTGCGGCGAATGAGGTCGAGCAACTCGTCCCCGTCCAGGCGCGCGGCCATGTCGGCGCCGTCGAGAACGCTGGCCGCCAGTTGCCGTTTTTCTTCGTGGAGCGATAGGACTTGCTCCTCGATGGTGCCGCGGGCGACCAGACGGATCACGGTGACCGGGCGCTCCTGGCCGATGCGATGGGCGCGGTCGGTGGCTTGATCTTCGACGGCCGGGTTCCACCAGGGATCGAGGTGGATTACGTAGGTCGCCGCCGTGAGATTGAGGCCGGTGCCGCCAGCGCGCAGCGAAAGCAGAAAAACATCGGCCTCGCCCGCCTGAAACGCGCGCACCCGCTCGTCCCGCACGGCCGCTGGCGTTGAACCGTCGAGGGTCAAGGTGCGCAGGCCGGATTCGGCGAGCAGCGGTCGCGCCAAATCGAGGAAGCTCGTGAATTGGCTGAACACCAGCGCGCGATGCCCCTCGTCGCGCAGTTCCGTAAGCAGATCCACCAGCGCTGCCAGCTTCGACGATCCTGCGCTGCTGCCTTCGACGACCAAGCGAGGATGGCAGCACAGAAGGCGAAGACGCGTCAGTGCGGCGAGAATCTTGATCCGCTGCCGAGCCTCCTCGCCACCTCCAGCTCCGGCGCCCTTGGCCAAGCTTTCCAGGACTTCGATGCGCGCGGCTTCGTACAGCCGCCGCTCGGCCGGGCTCAGGTCGACGGATTGGTTCATCTCCGTGCGCGCGGGCAACTCGGGCGCGACCTCGCGTTTGGTTCTGCGCAAAATGAACGGTCGCACCACGCGCGCCAGGGCGGTCTGGCGAGCGCGGTCGTGGTGGCGCTCGATAGGCACTGCAAAGCGCTGGCGGAATTGCTCCCAGGGTCCGAGGAGCCCCGGCGTCACCAGGCGAAAGATCGCCCATAGCTCGCCCAGGTGGTTTTCGATCGGCGTCCCGGTCAGCGCCACGCGAAAGTCGGCCTGAAGATCGCGAATGGCGCGGAACCTTTGCGTCAGCGCGTTCTTCACCGATTGCGCTTCGTCGACGATCAAGGTGGAGAAGGCAATGGCCGCCAGCGCCTCGGCGTCCCTGACCGCGATGGCGTAGCTGGTGATGAGCAGGCTGCCTTTGCCAAGCTTGGGAAGAACGGTTGCGCGGTCTGGACCGCGGTAGATCTGCGGCCTGAGACCAGGCGCGAACTTCGCGCATTCCGCGACCCAGTTGGAAACCACGGACGTCGGCGCAACCACCAGCGACGGACCACGCTCCGCCCGCTCTAACAGCAAGGCGAGCGCTTGCACGGTTTTGCCGAGGCCCATGTCGTCCGCCAGGCACGCCCCAAGCCCCCAGGCGGAAAGGCGCGCCATCCAGCGAAAACCATCGTCCTGGTAGTGGCGCAGGGTCGTCTGTAAGCCGTCGGGCACCGCCACCTCTGCCACGCGTGCGTCTTCCATCTTACCGAGCGTCGCCCGAAACGACGGCTCCAGATCGAGCTGACGCGCGTTCTCCACTAGGTCGGCGAGCACCGGCGCGGCCAGAAGCCCCAGCTCGATGGCGCCCTGATTTTCGAAGACCACGTCGTCGAGCGCCGCCAAGCGCTCGCGCAGATCGCCTTCGATCGCGGCGAAGCGACGCGCGCCCAGCTTCACGTAGCGGCGACCGCCGCGAATCGCGGCCAAGAGCTGCGCGAGCGACACCCGCGCACCGTCGATATCCACGCCGCCTTCGGCGCCGAACCAATCGCGCCGCTTGCGCACCTGGACCTTGAGTGCCGCGCGGAAAACGCTATCGACGCGAATTTCGCCCGCCGGCCATTCCACCTCGACCAGCTCGGACAAGTCGCGCAGCTTGGCCAAAACATCGAGCGCGACGGCGTCGTCCGCGATATCCCAGCGCCAGTCGCCACTGGTACTGCTGTCGTCGAGCCCAAGCAGTTGCAGAAGGTGCGCCGCCCGCTCGCGCTCGGCCCCGAGGCCGCGCAGGGCGTGCAACCGACGTCCTTCTCGGGCATGCAAGATCTCGGGCGGACCGTCACCCGGCGGAAAGACGGGCCCGTCGGCGATAGGCCGAACCAGCAGAGCAATGCGGATGCCTTCGTCCGCCGCGGGTTCGACTCGGCACACGATCGTCGTCGGAGGCTCGACCCGCTGTCCGCGGACGTCCTCGGGTAGATGGACGTCCATCGTGCGCTGCATGCGCGGCAGACGTCCCACGAGCTCGTTGACCGCTTCGACGGGCAACGTGATGGGGTAGCTGGCCATCGCCGAGAGCAGCGCAACCACGTCGGTGTCGACCAGAGCGAGCAAGCAGCGACGGTGCTCGGCATCGACCCACACCACGTGCCGGCCGTCCTTGGCGGCTGCGAGAAGCGCGTGCGGATCGACTTCGGTCGAGCCAAGGAGGAAGCGCAGGCGAAAGCCGCCCGCGACCAAGCCAAGCGAATCAAGCGAATCAAGCGACTCGACCCTCAGCGCGGGGCGCACCTTGCGGACAGAAACCGCCACGGAGCGCATGGGATCGGCGTACACCCGAGGAGATCCCACCAAAGCGGCGAGCGCCAACCAACGCTCGCGCGGGCTTTGCCCTGGACCGCCCAGCGAATATCCAGAGCGCCCGCTCGCCAGAGCCTCGAACGCAGCCTGATCCGCGGTGTCGCGCAGCAGATGCGGCTGATTCTCGAGATCTTCCAGGCGCAGCCGTTGCCCGCGCGACCAGGCGCCGCGCTTGCCCAGCTTTTGCAGAACCGGCAGCAGAACCTTTTCTAGCGGCCCGTCGGAAATTTCCCAAACCAGGCGTTGGGTTTCGTCGGCCGCCGGCGCGACCTTGGCTAAGTGGCCGTCGAGGTGATCGAGCAATCGCGACCAGCTGGGAATGCGCAACACCGGGAGGAGAGCCTCTGCCAGGACATCTGCGGGATCGGTAAGTAGAACAATCAAGCGGTCGAGCGCGCTGAGGGCGTGCGGACATTGCAGAGGATCGGGGCATTGCAAGCACTGAAGATGCAAGCTGCCGCTTTCCCAAGCCGATAAGAGGATGTCGAACATCGCCCGATCCCCGGTGCCGGGGGCGCGAGAATCCTGAATATCCCATTCGCAATAGATCAGTTTGGGCGTGCTCGGCTCGACGTAGATCCGGCCCGGCAGAAAGAGTCCCACCGGGCGCGGCTTGGCGTCCACGGCCAGGCTCTCGCGTTGGCGTTGCGCCAAGTCCAAGAGTCGCAGAAGCAAGGGATCGTCCGGCTTGCGCTTGCGAGCGTCGTGCTCTTCCTGCCGTCGTCGAGTCATCGCCACCGCTTGCGCGGCCCGATGCAAGTGGGCCTTGGCCGACGACACGAGCTCGAACTCAACGTTCTCGAGGACATAGGGCGCTCCACGGATTTGGCCTGCTTTCGCCAGCACGGCTCCGCGAATCGTTGTCGGAAGACCTGCGGGGCTCAGACCGTAGTAACGGTGGAGCAGTGGCTCGACTTGTATTCGGTCGGCGAGTCTCTCTGCTACTCCGTGGCGTGCAGCCCACAGGTCGAGCATCTCGCCGTCTTGGGGTGGCGCCTCGATAGATGGCGGACTCAGCCGCGGCGTAGACGGTTGGATACGCGCGCCCGCAGGCACATCGAGAAGCGAAGTCGGATGAACACCATCGACATCGTCGACATCGTCGAACACCTCCTCGATGGAAAGCATCCACTGCCAAAGCCGCGTACAAACCGCTCGGGCCGTGCCCACCGAGTAGCGATTCGTAAGCAGGCCTTCCACCTCCTTGTCACACAAGCCGCCCACCCTGTCGATGCGACGGATCATCACGACCTGCTTCACGGCGCGAAACAAGTCGGCAGAAAGGCCGGCCGTCGCCAGGAAATCCTCCACCGGCAGATCGAGGATGTCGCGCGAATCGGAGAGTGCCGCGGGGATGGCCGAGAGCGACGTTGGAAACATGACTAGCCTTGTGTGCGAACCCCGACCTTCGTCGCCGGCGCGGCCCGGCCCTAAAGCGAAATCAATCGCAGCTGCCGCGCTCGGACCGGGGCCGGCAACGGAATCGGGTAATTGTTCGTGAAGCAGCCGTCGCACAGGCCGCGGTGCTTCTGTCCCGTAAGAACCTTGGACACGGCTTCGCGCAGCCCCTCGATCGACAGATAACCGAGGGTATCGGCACCCACGAAACGGCGCACCTCCTCGACGGTGTGCGAGCTGGCAATCAGCTTGTTCCGATCCGGAGTGTCAATCCCGTAGTGGCAGGGACCGATGGTGGGCGGCGAGCTGATGCGCATGTGAACCTCGCGCGCGCCGGCCGCGCGGATCATGCCGATGATTTTGCCCGAGGTGGTGCCGCGCACGATGGAGTCATCGACCACGACCACGCGTTTGCCAGCGAGAACGTCGCGCACCGGCGATAGCTTCAGCTTCACGCCGAAGTGGCGAATGGACTCGGACGGCTCGATGAAGGTACGGCCCACGTAGTGCGAACGGATGAGCCCTTGGTCGAAAGGAATACCGCTCTGGCGCGCGTAACCAATGGCCGCAGCGGTGCCCGAGTCGGGGACAGGAACGACGATGTCCGCCTCCACCGGATGCTCGATGGCCAGGCGGCGGCCCATGCTTTCGCGGGCGCCGTAGACCGATTGCCCCGCGATGGTGGAGTCGGGTCGGGCGAAGTAAACCCACTCGAAGACGCAGCGACGCGGCTCTTCGGCGACGAAGGGATGCAGGCTGCGCGAACCGTCGCGATCGATAATCAGCATTTCGCCCGGCTCGATATCGCGGATGAACTCGGCCTCGATGAGCTCGAAGGCGCACGTCTCCGACGCCACCAACCACCCATTCTTCTTGTGCCGCCCCAAGGACAGCGGCCGTATGCCGAGCGGATCGCGCACGGCGATCAAGGCGGACTCGGTCAAAAATGCGAGCGAATACGCTCCATGCACCGAGCGCAAGGCATCGGCCACGCGCGCGGCTAGGTCGCCCTCCCGCGAGCGCGCGAGAAGATGAAGGATGATCTCGCTGTCGTTGGTGCTCTGAAAGATGGAGCCTTCGTCCTCGAGTCGCGCACGTACCTCTGCGGCGTCGACGAGATTTCCGTTGTGAGCGACGGCAACGGAGCCGTGGGAATAGTTCACCGCCAACGGTTGGGCGTTCTTCAGAACGGAATCGCCCGTGGTCGAGTAGCGCACGTGCCCAATGGCGGACGATCCGGGCAGCTGGCGTAGGCGATCTTCGGTAAAGATCTCGCCGACGTGCCCCATCTCACGCACCCAGTGAAGATGCTGGCCATCGCTAGAAACGATGCCGGCTGATTCTTGTCCCCGATGCTGAAGCGCATGCAAGCCGAGATAAGCGAGCTTCGACGCTTCGGGGTGGCCAAAAATTCCGATTACGCCACACATGGGCGAGCGAACCGTATCACATTTGTTGCTACTTGCACGGGGCGCGTGAAGGAGATTTGCGGATCACGCGAGAGCGAGCAAGGTAGCTAGCGTCGCCGGATCTTCTTTTTCGCCCAGGCCGGGGCGGCGCTGCCGACCGTGCCAGCCATGCGCGGAAATGCCGGTGGAACCGCGGGGGTTGACTCTGCCGCCCGCGAGCTGGCCGGGGCCACGAACTTAGGTGCGGTTTTCGTCGCCACCACGGCGGTCCTGGGCGGCGGCGCCACGCGCGGCGGAGCCGGACGATCCGCCGACACCGATCGCGCGACCGGCTGAGCCACGCTTCGCGAGGCGACGGCGGCACGAGCCGCGTCCACGTCGCCCATGTCGACGCGACCGCGATACGCCGCACCTGCTTCCATCATCACCCGCGGCGACGCCAGATCTCCGACCACACGCGCAGTCGCAAGCAAGCGCACGCTTTCCGAGGCGACGATGTTGCCGACCAGCGTCCCGGCGACGACCAGCTGACGTACGTCCACGTCGGCTTGCACGATGCCGTTCTTGTCGACGGTCAGCATCTGCGAAAGTTGAATCTTGCCGGCGACGTGGCCCTTGATGAGAAGGTCTTCCTCGCCGCGGATTTCGCCCGAGATGCGGGTCTCGGCGCTAATCACAGTTTCACGTTCAGCCATGGTAGCGCCTTACACATCCATGTCGACGTTGCCCTTGAACGAGGCACCGTCGGCGAAAACGATCCGTGGAGCCTTGGCGTTGCCGACCATCTTCGATTCGGCGCGAAGCTCGAGCTTCTCGCGGGCCGTGACGTTGCCGGTCACCTTGCCGCCAACCGTGACGGTTTGTCCTTCGATGTCGGCCTCGACCGTGGCGCCGGACTCCACGATCACGCCCTGGGCGACCGCGATCTTCCCCTTGACCGTACCAAGGACGGTGATGCCCTCTTCGCCGCTGATTTCCCCGTCGATGACGATGCTGCTTCCAATGACCGTGTTCGCCATAGGTCTTGCTTCCTTTTCCTTTGCCATGATGAGCTCCGTCGCCTACGTGTTTCGGCGGCTAGGTATTTCCGGCCACAACGCCTGCCGGCAGCTCGACATCCATTTCGATTTCGCCTGAAAAGCGCGCCCCATCCTCGATGATGATGGAGGGTGCCCGAACCTTGCCGGCCACGCGCGCCGTCGCCTGCAGCACGGCCTCGCGGCTGGCCACGATGGGACCGCGGACCGCGCCCCTGATGGTCGCTACGCTCGCCTCGACGTCGGCTTCGACGGTCGCCGATTCTTCGACCGTGAGCTGACTTTCGAGATGAATCCGGCCTTCGATGCGGCCTTCGACCACAAGATCCTGCCGTCCGGAGACCTGGCCCCGAACCGTGGTCTTGCTGCCGATGAAACAGGGATCTTCACTAGCCATCAGGTCCTCCTCTGCGCAGGCGCACGGCGGAAGTTATCGTTGCCGATCCCAGGTGTCAATCGGTTGATCCA
>CAZTTW010000233.1:0-7026 GCA_964616265.1 uncultured Myxococcales bacterium
TGCCCCCTGATCGCTCACCGCCACTGCCGGAAGCGCCGCCGGTCTGCGCGGGTCCTTGACTCTTGGTCCCGCAGGCCGCAAGAGCCCAAAGACCGATACAGCTTAATGAAAGTACCCGGTTTATCAAAGAAAGACCTCCTCGCAGGACAGTTGGGCAGACAGCAGAGTCGCGTGCCAACACCTCGACTGGTCAGTTGGGGATATGCGACATCGTATTGGATACTGAACCTAGCGTTAGGGTACCGATGGCGACCAGGAACATGGCATCAAATTTCTCGATCTCATTGCGCATGCTGTCGGGCGGGCGAAGGCTCAACTCGCGGGCCTACGAGGCATCTGGCGCGGGAATGATACGGAAGCATGATATGAAAGGAACGGACGTCCATTCACATCCCCGTTGGGGAACAGGAGAGGATCCATCACCATGACGCGAAAGTTTCGTACCCTCGGTGCCTCGTTGCTCCCTGCCTTGGTGTTGCTCGGCGCTGCTCCGGCGATGGCGGCGTCGTTGCAACAAGTCAGCAACTGGACCGGAGGGGTGGCTAACCTGCCCTCGGACGTGTCCATGCACATCTACGTGCCCGACAAGGTGGCCACCAATCCTCCCGTGCTGACCCTCATCCACTCGTGCGATAGCAACGCCCAGGTGGTTTTGGGCCAGGCCTCGGGCCTTCAGAAGGCGGCCGACCAGTATGGCTTCATCATGGTGGTTCCGCAGAGCAACCCCACCAGCTTGAGATGCTGGACGACCGATTCTACCCAGGTGTGGACGCGCGATAGCGGCGGCGACAGCAACGCCATTAAGCAAATGGTCGTGTACGCGCTCTCGAAGTACCAGGCCAACGCAGATCGTGTCTATGCGGCCGGCTGTTCATCGGGCGCGATGATGACGGAGCTCCTGTTGGCACTCTACCCCGACATTTTCAAGGCGGGCTCGTCGTTCGCTGGCATGCCGGCCGCGTGTCATGGGCCGAACGACAACTCGAGCAATGCCACGGGTTATAACGGTTCGTGTGCAGGCGGTCCGGTCACCTACACCCTTCAGCAGTGGGGAGACCTCGTGCGCGCCCGGGATCCCGGGTACACCGGACATCGGCCACGGCTGCAGCTCTTCCATGGCTCCGCAGACTCGCTCATCAGCTTTTCGAACATGGCGGAATCAGCCAATCAATACATCAATCTACTGAACCTCAGCACCAGTCCAACGAAGACAAATACGGGATTGACCTTGGGGACGCATCAAGCGACGGAACAGCAGTGGAACAACGCCTGTGGGTATCTGGTGCTCGACACGTTCGACTCGATCGGTGGCGATCACGGCCCGTCTGATGCGCTGTTCGTTCCGCAGTATGTGGTCCCGTTCCTCGGGCTCGACAAGACGGGTACAACCGATCCGGAGATTGCCCAATGTGGCGACGGAGGCGGCTCCGCGGATGGCGGCACTGGCGTGGGCGGAAATAGCGGGGTGGGCGGAAACACGGGGACGGGTGGCAAGAGTGGGCAAGACGCGGGGTTAAGCGGCGGGGCGGGTGGCGGAGTTGCCAGCGGGGGCAGCCTGGGCAGCGGCGGGAACGCCGGTGCGGGCGGGAGCGCCGGAGGCAGCAGCGGGCAGGGTGGGAGCCAGAGCAACGGCGGCAGCACGAGCAGCCACCCGTTGGGATCGGGCGGCGCAGCGGCGGGCGGGGCATCGGCTAGTGGCGGGAGCAGCAACGCAACCGGCGGCTCGTCGAGCAAGGGAAGTGGGGGAAATACCGGTGCGGGCGGCGAGGCTGCTGGGAACGGCAGCACTTCGAGTGGATGTAGCTGCGCGCTGGGCGCGGCCGAAAAGCCGGGCCACCCGCAGTCTGCTCTCGTCGTTTTGGGGATGGCGCTGCTGCTCTGGTCTCGCCGCCGGCGCGCAGGCTGACTTTCCCCGGGGACGAAGACCGTCCAGACCGCCGGGGAAAGATTCCCTCGGTGAAAGGTGCTTCGCCCCGTTGAATGCGCTCAGCGGTTGAGGAAGCTCATGAGCCAGCTCATCGCAGGACGTTGGGTGCCACTGTCCGACATGATGCCCGAGTTTGTCTCCCAGGTGGCCCCTTCGATGTAGCCCCACACGGTCACGCCCTTGATGTTGGCATTGCTCATGAACATCGTGAAATGGTCCTGATACTGCTGCTTCTGCTTATTGTCGTCAGAGGTGTTGATGTCGTACTCCGTGATGTAGACACCTAGCCCCGTCGCCGTCGCAATCTTGTCGATGTTGGTCTTGAGCGTGCTCGATGAAGCGCTCAAGGCTCCGTGGGTCTGACAACCTATCGCATCAATGGGTGCTCCGAGCTTCTTGATCGCGGTGACGATATCAATCGAGTGTTGGGCATCACCTGACTGTTCGTCGTTGTTGTAGTCGTTCAAGACCAGAATAGCGTTCGGACAGGCGTCGTGCGCCCATTTGAAGGCATTGGCGATCCAGTCCCACGTGCTGTTCGTGCCGCCACCAATGGCATTGGCATAACTGGGCGTCGTGTGGGGCGGCGGCTCGTTGACGACGTCGATGATCTTCGTATTCGGGTATCGGTCGCAGAACGTCTTCATCCAGTTTTGAACTGCTGCCGGTCCGGTGGAAGTCGTCAGGCTGCTTGTCCAACCCGGTTGCTGAGCACCCCAGATGAAGTTGTGTTGCTTGAAGACGATATTGTGATCATTGCAGTACTTGTACATGGCGTCGAGCGAGTTCCAACTGAAGGAGCCCTGCGAGCTC
This sequence comes from uncultured Myxococcales bacterium, assembly GCA_964616265.1. Taxonomy (GTDB): domain Bacteria; phylum Myxococcota_A; class Polyangia; order Fen-1088; family Fen-1088; genus Fen-1118. The sequence goes on from CAZTTW010000233.1 coordinate 2,741, forward strand.
CCTTGCACCGAACCCCATTTGCCGGCGTTCTCGGGACTGAATTGGTTCCAATAGGTTGCAAAGTCAGACCGGATCGATCCGCGCGTGTCGATGTTTCCGACGAACTTCGCGGGGAAGCCGCTCGTCGTGCCCCCATCAATACCGCTCGTGGGACTGCTCGTGCCCCCGGTGGCAAGCGTGCCACCGGCGCCAGGGGCGCCGCCGCTGCTCGGCTTGCTCACGACCGTCGAGGTTCCGCCGCTTCCGGGAGTACCACCGGTGCTGGTCAGGACGCCGCCAGTGCCAGAGTCGCCGCCGCTCCCCATCGTTCCCCCTTTGCCCATTTGCCCGCCCGAAGAGATGGCGCTGGAACCGCCACTGCCTAGGGCGGGGCTCCCGCCCGTATCCCCGGTCTTTGCGCTGGAATCGGTGGTCGCCGATTGCGAGCTCGAGCAGCCAACGGCGCCTGCGCTGAGGGCGGCCGCGAAGATGCTCACCACCAGACTGGATTGGGAACGCATTGCTTTACCTCCTGGTTTCTCGGACTCGATGCGAACCGTTACTCAAGGCAAGTTATCGAAGGCGCGAACGTCGCCAGCCGAGATGTCTAGAACTGCACTTTCTCAGAGTTAGTGCTCACACCCTCCGCTATCGGCTCATTCGTTTCGGGACGGACGTCGGCTGCAATAATGCCGATCGACGACCAAGTGCTCCGAAAGTGGCAGGCAGCCCGGTTCGACTTCGTGCCGAGTCATTGCGGCGAGCGGGCCGCCGCGTGACCCGAAACGGTGTCGACACCCCATGCGGTCACGGGCATCCAGACCGATTCGCCAACTCGTCACCACCGTCAGAAAGATGGCGGCGGCCCTACGGCGAGAGCCATGCGCCCCCGTTCTGCGCGCAACTCGACGTTTCTGTGTCGACCGTGTCGGCCACGCCGGAATAGTACCAAACCGTCGTACTGGCCGAGATGCCGGCTGATGTGGTCGTCTTCTTGCAGCCACCGTCTGCGCCATCATGCGAACAAACGCTCGAGACGACTCCCCCATTGTTCGTGCAGTCGTTCTGGGCCGTCGTGATCGTCTGGGAGGTGGACACGTTGGTCCAGACCTCGACGCAAGTCTGGCTGGGGCCGGTGCCTATCGTGCACGCGGTGGTGGTGCTGCCGTGAATGGCATCACATCCCACGATCAGCAGGGGAACGAGAAGAACGACGAGACGAGAAAGCGGATTCATGGTGCCTCCGAGGTTGGCCATTTCGAGCGTGCATCGCTGCTACCTGCTATGCACGACTACGTAACGTTGGAGGAACGGGTGCTGAGCATCCGTCAACAAAAGCAATTTCGCCGTGAAGACACGAGGTCTTGCTCCTGGCCGAGGCCTCCTCTTTCGTCGTCGAGCCTCGCGGGCTCTTCCTGGCTATACTTTCGGCTGTCCAACCTTCACCACCCTCAGCAGGAGGATCTCTCATGACGTTCAAAGTTCCTTTGGCCATCGCGCTGTCGGCCACCTTGCTTCAAGTCTATTCAGCCGCGCAGGCTGAAGAACGCAAAGGTGAGCACCGGGAGGATCGCCGGGAAGATCGAGGCAGGCCTACGCCATCACCTCGTCCGGCCCCACCTCGCTTTGAGGCACATCCTCCGGGAACCCATCCCCATGGCGCCATGGTGCGCCCGCACCCGATTCGAATCTTGAGCCCACGGATGGTCAAGCACGGCGAGCACCAGTGGCACCGCTGGGAGCATGCGGAGTTCACGCGCCCTGTCTACTACTGGAATTGGGCGGCCATTCGCAGCGTCACCTGCATTGCCGAGGACTCCTACGGCGACCAGTACCCGGTAACCGAAGAGACCGTCTCGGGCTTTGGGCTCAGTCACATGACCGCAGTGGAAGACGACGCGCTCGATCGTTGTTACGCCGAATCGGGTGGAGACCAGAGCTGCTATCTAGCCACGTGTTCCCACTTCTGATCGAGTTCCAGGCACCGGAATTTCCTTTACGCTCGGAGCTGGCTACCAAATCGTGATCGGATTGGAGACGTTCACGATGGTGAAGCAGTTGGCGCTTGGTTGGGACCACCTGATCATGTTGTACCAGAACTGGGCAATCTGATACTTGTCCTGCGGCAGCTCGCCCTGACAGCTGGGATCCGTCGAGCTTGGGTCGCCAGCGCCGGTCCACTGACTCGAGTACGTTATCCATTCGTCGCCGTAGGCCAGCACGCGACCCTTGCCGACCAACGTTCCGACCAGCGCATTCGTCCCGGACATGGTCGCGGCGACGTGGCCATCGACGGGCGCGCTAATGGAGTGCCCGTTCTGGTACCCGACCAGGGTAATCCCCGTGCTCAGGTTGGCGATGACGGGGTCCGTGCGGACCCAATCCGACAGCGTATTGGAATGGGTGCAGCTGCAGATTGTCGAATCGCTGCAGGAACCCCACACTCCGTCACTGTTGTAGGTGATGCCAGAAAAACCGATGAGTTGGTTGGATGGGGCCATTTCGTCACCGCTCGAGTAACCGGTCAGCGAGATGACGCCGCCACCGTTTTGGATCCACGCCTGGAAGGCAGCGATCTCGTCAGCGCTGTAGGTCCACCACGGCCCGGAATTCGAGTCGTCCGACAACGACGCGAGGATGACGACGTTGTAGGCGGCCAAAAAATCGGAAGTCAATGTCACCCGGTTGGTGAAGTTGTCGACGCGTGCGGTTCCGGCGCTGTTGCTACTTAGCCAGTCTCGCAATGCCGTGTCGGGATCGCCGTTGGGGTTTGCGCCCCACTTGCCCGGTTTGCCCAGGAGCGCAACATTGAGCGGAGCACAGGTGCAGCCGTCGCCGCCGTCGCAGCCAGTCTGCGTGACCGTGGTCGCGGCATCGCCTCCCGAAGTCGGCGACGTCAGCGTACCGAGGCTAACCTGGAACGTCCCGCCGGTTCCGGCCAACCCGCTGGCTGCGCCGCCTCCGGTTATGCCTCCACCCCCCGAATTCACCGCCAGCTCCCCCTTCGCACAGCCCTGAATGCCACCGGACAGGACGGCGCCTAGCGCGCAGGCCGCGGCTCCCGCGATGGATGGAAGAGCTCGAGAGCCATGACGGAGAGATGTTGTTCGGGCCTCGGAGACGAGCAAGGGGCGTTGCATGGTGAAGTCCTTCGTTGATTGCAGTAGCGCCGGATACTCCGAATAGCTCACGCATAACGCGAGGTGCGCGACAAATGCGCGCACAGCTGCGAATCAGGGCCATTGCAGACCAAATTCGATCGCGTGCGTCCATCAGCTGGATGGCATCTATCCGACGGTTCATACTCAGCCAACGAACTGACGGTTCCTATGACGACGCTGTTATTTCTGCACTTCTTGCTGGCGGCAAATTCGCAGCCCTTGCATGTCTCGATGGTGGAGATTCCGCTGCCCGGTGCTCAGGGCGTTGTTTCGCTCGACTATCTGGCGGCGGAGCGAGCCTCAGGTCGGGTTTGGATTCCTGCCGGCAACACGGGCAGCGTGGACGTCCTTGACGTGGGCAGCCGAAAAGTGACGCGCATCGAAGGCTTCACCACGCGAGCACGGGAAACGCGCGCCGGAACTCGAGTGCTGGGGCCGAGCGCGGTGGCGCTGGGCGATGGCGTGGCGTTCATTGGCAATCGCGCTACGGCCGAGATTTGCAGTGTCGACGCGCGCAAGATGGCGAAGATGGCCTGTGTCGAGTTGGCGGTTCCGGGCGACGGCGTGGCTTACGTACCGGCGATCAAGGAAGTCTGGGTTACCACGCCTCGCGACGAGTCCGTTACCGTGGTTGATGCCAGCGATCCTTCGCATCTCAAACCGTCCGCGCGAATCGCGCTTCTCGGCAAGCCGGAGGGCTATGCCGTGGATAGCGCGCGTGGCTTGTTCTTCACCAATCTTGAAGACAAGGACAAGAGTCTCGTCATCGACGTGAAGACACGTAAGGTGAAGCAGACTTGGGCCGCCCAGTGCGGAAGCGATGGCCCGCGCGGGCTGGCCTACGATCAGACACGGCAACTGCTCTTTGTCGCATGCACAGACAGAGTCGAGGTTCTCGACGTCGGTAGTGATGGGGCGGTGCTGGCACAGATGGAGACCGGTGCAGGTGTAGACAACATCGACTACCTGGAGGCCGAGCAGAATCTCTACGTCGCCGCTGGCAAAGCCGCCCGCTTGACCATTGTTCACGTGGGAGAACGGGGCAAGCTCGCGGCCCTAGGCACCGCCGCGACCGTCGAGGGTGCGCGGGTCGTCGTGGTGACTCGCGACGGAACCGCGGTGGTTGCCGATCCTGTGCACGGCCGT
>CAZTTW010000234.1:0-6977 GCA_964616265.1 uncultured Myxococcales bacterium
CATTGAGACCCGCGGCGCGGATTGCGAGTCCATTGGCGTCGAGAACCCCGCGACCCAAGAGCTTCGTATTCGTGACCTGATACATCCGGATCAACGAGTGCTGCATGCCTTCGATGTTGATCCCGCCACTGCCAGTGTTGAAATCGCCCGTGGAGCTCGAGCCATAGAGAACGGCGCCGCAGGCGAGATACAGGGTCATGTTGCTCTTGAGCCAGAGCTCGCCGACCTTGTATTTTCCCGGCGGGACATAGAGGATACTCTGCGTGGCACCCGAAGCAGCATCGATGGCTGACTGGATCTTCGAGGTCACCAGGGACGCGCCGGTGTTGTCGATCGTGTAGTCCGCCAGGCTCTTCACGTTGGCGTCTCCCACTTTCGGTGGGCTGATTTCCTCGGCGTCAAGCAGAACGAAGAGCAACTCCTTCGAGTCGAACTGAAGGATCAGGTAGTTAGGGCCCGTGTCGAAGGTGATCGTATTTCCGCTCTTGGTGGCAGAGAGCTTTCGGCTCTTGGGGCTCACTGTGAACGAGCTGAAGCTCTCGCTGACCGTCACCGCGACGGTCGCCGTGCCGCTCCCCGAGAGCGAACCGTAGGCGTAGTGCACCTGCATCTCTGGGGAGAACTTGGTCAGCTTCTCCACGAACAATGGCTTGCCACCGACGGTGACGGAGTAGAGTGGACTCACTGTTGCTCCTGGCAGGTCAGGACAAGCGACGAGTGTTGCCGCTCCGGGAGTTCCCGTCGCGCCGGCCGTTCCGTTAGTTCCTCCGGCAGCGACGCCACCTGCGCCCGTGCTTCCACCTTTCGCCGCATCACCTGTGGAACCGCCGAGGGGCGTGGCGCCGCCTGTCGCGTTGGCTCCGCCGGTCAACATTGCACCTCCCCTGCCACCACTGGTCCCGCCGCTTGTTTCGCCACCGGACGTGGTGCCACCCGCACCGGCTGCCCCACCGGTGTTTCCACCCGAGCTAGGGATTGTGGTGGCACCGCCAGAGCCCGAGGCACTGCTGCTCGTGCCCCCTGTGGCTGAGGTACCCCCGAAGCCATTGGTCCCGCCAGTGGCGAGGAGCCCGCCGGTTCCGCTTTTTCCTCCGGTACCGGGATGCGCTGTCTGTGCCGTGGATGAGCAGCCGGCCAGCCCAGCTGCCAAGATGGCGAGGCAGGACGTGGAGATCGCGGGCTGATGGATCCTCATCGGCAGTTCCTCGGGAGCAGGACATGGCTTTGAGTGAGCGCAAGTAGCATGGGAGTTAAATCTCCGGATATGCGATTCTTGATCTCGGTCGAGCGCGATTAGTTCGACTTGTGTCAACCTACGGTCGTGTTCTCGGCCAGTGCACTTTCACTCGTCGCGGTCGTCGCCAACTTGGCGGCGACGCCCGATCCGGTAACGGAGGTCAAGCCTGTTCAGGTGGAATTCGACGCTGCGGCGGGATGCGCGAATGCCAATGATTTCTTCACCAGCCTGCGCTTTCGCACGCATCTCGTTCGCGAAGCCACGGGAGACGAGGCCCGCACGACCCTTCAGGTGCGGCTGCTCGGGATGCGCCGCTACATCTTGGGGGAGCTTCGCATGGTCGATGATCGCGGGCAAACCGACACACGCAGGGTGCAGGGAGCGAACTGCGACGACGTGGTCCAGGCCCTGGCGCTGGCTGCGGCCGTGGCACTTGATCCCAGCGTTCTTCTCCCGGCGACGGTCACCATCCCGGCTCCGGCCCCGACTGGCCCCGCAGCTCCCCCGCCGGCCATCGCTCCGGCCGTAGAGGAATCGGTGAATATGCGAAAGCCCGCAGGACCGCTTTCACCGAGCGCTTCCCGAATCGAGCCCCGTTACGAGCTCGGCGTAGCGTCCGTCGGTTCGGCCTTGCTGTCCTCAGGCATAAGCCCCGGCGTGACGATTTTCGGGCGCTGGACTCCAGCTGGCGGTGGAAGGTTTCGACCCACCCTAGGGTTGGCCGTTACCTACCTCCGCAATGACCTTCTGGGGTCTCCTGGTGCCGCACAAGCAAGTCTGACGGGGCTCATCGTGACCGCGTGCGGGATGGCGTGGGGCGCCAGCATTGTGACTGTGGAGCCCTGTGGTTTGGTGATCGCAGGCTTGTTTTCGGTACGTGGGCATCAGGTCGTCCGCACAAGCTCGGTCGATCTGCTTTGGCTCAGCGCAGGCGCGGTCCTGCGAACGCAGGCCCACCTCGGGCACGGCCTCGCGCTCGACCTCGAAGCCGGAGTCAGCGTGCCCATCCTCAGTCGAGAGTTCTATACGACGCTGCCGAGCCACGTGGTGGAGAAGACCCCAACCATTTCGCCGATGGTCGCTGTCGGGCTCGCCTACGGCTTCTAGATCTGGACTTGCTTGGCCAACGGTCGCCTTGTTCGTACCAGGACTTGCTGGTAGCCTGGCCAAAGTGGCAGGTCATACGACGACGAAATCGCGCTTGAGCCGGTTGGTCGACGAGCACATCGACTTTGTGGCGCGAATTCTGCGCAATGCCGGGACCGCCGAGGCCGACATCGACGATGAGGTGCAACGCGTGTTCATCGTCCTGTCCAACCGTCTTGATGACGTGCAGATCGGCTGCGAAAAGAGCTTCCTGCTGCAAACCGCACTACACATCGCCGCCCGTTCCCGCCGCACCACAGCCCGGCGGCGCGAGGTCCTGACCGACCAGCTACCCCAGATCGCTGATCCTGTCTCGACGCCTGAAGAATTGGCCGACCGCCGTCAGATGCGGCAAACCGTCGATCAGATTCTCGGCCAAATGGACAATGACCTTCGCATCGTATTCTTGCTCTATGAAGTCGAACAGATGACGGCCGCGGAAATTGGCATCGCGCTCAAGATCCCTCAGGGCACCGTGGCTTCCCGCCTGCGCAGGGCCCGCGCCGATTTTCGCGATCGTGTTTCCACGCTTGAGCATGGCTTGGACTCCCAGGTGGGGTAATGGACGAGCCAGAACGCCTATTGGACGGTAACGGCACTGCGCTTGAGCGGACTTTGCTGCAAGAGCTCCGGTCCTATCGTGGCCCCGAGGAAATGCGGGCCCATACCCTGGCCGCGCTCGGGGCAACGGGCTCGACCGGCCTCGCGCTAGGCGGCGCTCTTGCCTGGTTGTGGGGCAAGACCTGGGGCACGAAGCTGTTCCTGACCGTTTCAGTGGCGTCGATCCTGGTGGGCGTGTCTGCTGGCTACTTCATCCTGAGACAAGGTGCGGCTCCGCCAGCGCTGCCAGCGCCACCCACCGTCGCGGCAATGCGGGCTGTGCAGCCGTTGCCGGGGCCAGTACCCGCGACGCCTCCGGCTGTCCTCGCTCCATCTGCCAGCCCCACTCCCCCGCCACTCGCACGAGTGCCGAGAAGAGGCGTGACGACCAGCAAGGATCTGCGCGCCGAGCTCGAAGCTCTCGATTCGGTTCGCTCCACCTTGGCACGCGGCGACTTCTCTGGGTCGCTGACCCTGCTCGACGTCTACTTTCAGAGGTTTCGTCACGGACGACTCCATCTGGAAGCCGAGGTGCTGCGCATCGACGCCCTGGCCAGATCTGGTCAAGCGGATGTTGCTCGATCGTACGCCAAGGAATTCCTGCAGCGCAACCCGAAGAGCGTCCACGCATCGCGCTTGCAATCCATCGTAGGACCGTGATGCCCCTCTGCCGCGTGGTCCCCAGGTTGGCCAAGGCCGGACTTGTGCTTGCGCTGCTTGCTTCGTGTAAGACCACGCTCCACTCAATCGGTTGCGGTGAGAATGGCTATATTCCGAAGGATGGCGCCACCCTTGCGCCACTTCGCGCCCCTGGGTTCTACCCGAATGCCTTCCGCGACGTGCTGGGCAAGAGCGACGCCGACATTACGGCCAAGATCGCAGCCGCCTTCAACCAATTGTTTCATGGCGATCCATCGAGCCAGGCGATCTACTACACCAGCGGAACCGACCAAGCGTACATCCTCGACGTCTTTCACGACGACGTTCGCACCGAGGGCATAGGGCTTGGGATGCTGATCGCAGTTGAGCTCGGCAAACGGGACGAGTTCGACCGGCTGTGGCGTTACGCAAAAGCCAGCCAATACGCGAGCGGAGCCAGCCAAGGCTATTTTCCTTCGGTCTGCGACAAGGGCAGTACCGTGGTCGAGTGCGACGATCCCTTCGGTCTTCAGCAAATTGCCACCGCACTCCTCTTGGCGCGTGGTCGGTGGAAAGGCGCGCCTGGATCCATCGATTACGGTGGGGAGGCCAGCGCCCTTCTCGACATCATTCGCTACAAGCAGGATTACAACTGCGGAATCGTCGATGGCGTCACTGGCACGTTTGATCCTACTAGCAGGTTGGTCTACGACATGCCCACCGTCGACTCCGCGAACACCTCGCGACCTTCTGTTGCCATGCCCGCCTACTACGAATTGTGGCGGCAGGCAACGGGCGATGATTTCTGGTCCGCAGCTGCGACCGCCAGCCGAAACTACTGGAGAGCCTCGGCGAACGCGACCACCGGACTGCTGCCGTCGCGGGCGACGTTTGCTGGGACGCCGGTGCTGGGTTCGGACACCTTCGGCCCCGATAACTACCGGACCTTCATCAATATCGTGCTCGATCAGATCTGGACGGGCAGCCAGCCGTGGGCAGTGGACGAGAGTAACCGACTGTTGCAATTCTTTGCCGGACAAGGCATCGATACCTACGCGGGGAGCTACTCTTTGGACGGGAGCACAGTGGTCGACCCCACCCGCCAGAACGCCCTCGTCTCCGCAAGCGGTGCCCTAGCGGTCATTGCCACTGTCGACCAGCGCGCGGAGTTCATCAATGCCGTGTGGAATCTGGATCCATCAACCGGGAGGCCTCGCTACTATCCGGGAGTCATGATTGTGCTTTCCCTGCTGGTCTTGAGCGGGCAGATGGCGGTTTACTAGACTTCGCGACTGTCAACCGGGGGTCGATCCGAAGTCGTGCTCGCTCCCACAGGGGCCGCTAACGGAGCGCGGGCATCATCGGATTGCTCAGAACCCGCTAGTCTGGCAAAGGTACAAGGCGCGTTCCGGAGCCGGATGCCAGATCGCTGTTGACCACCGTGAAGCACCCGGTTGGATCGGCTTCCACACGCAAGGCGACGCACCCCTCGCAACCGTTCGAGTCTTCCCACTGGCCCAGGACGACGGATTGTGGATGTCTCACCGACATGAAACGCGCCAGTTCTCCGTCGGCGAACTCGGCAAACAAGACAGCCTGGTCGCCCCGAAGCGCCGTCGCGTCGTCGATGCCTGGTCATTGATAGAGGTTGGGGCCTCAAAGAGACTTCCAATAGTAAAGCGATCCTCCCGTGGTCGGGCCGTAGATGGCTTGTGAGAAGCCGCCGCGTTCATAGGTTAGGCGGGCCAGCCAGTTGTTCTCCTGGACCTCGAGCGTGATTTTGCAACAGCCGAGCGCGCGGGCCTTCTTTTCCACCGCAGCCAAGAGACTTCGACCGAAGCCGCGTCCCCGATGCTCGGGAAGGACCGCCAGATCCGAAATGTTGGTGACGGGAAGTGCCGCGAACGTCGAGAAGCCGCGAAAGCAAGTCGCCAACCCAACGGCCCGGCCACGACTGTACGCCAGGAAGACAATCGTCGTCGGATGTGCTCGCAATCCAGGAATCAGTCTGTCCAAAACATCGGCAGGCAAAGCCCCGCCGTTCCCCATCGGGTCGAGCGCGTAAGCCGCCGTGAGCGCACGAACGTCCCTTTGATGTTCAACCCGATCGAGGTCGGCCTCGATCACTTCGCAGTCGGCTTGGGTGTCCATGTGTAGATCGGATCTTCCTACGGTTGTGCATTTCGCAGCGGCACGCAAGCACAACGACTCACGATAGGGCCAGTCGGCGACGGCTCCGGACCCGAAATCACTTTCGGTTTGGCTCCGGCCGATCGAGCGCCCCTAGGACGCAACCTCAACTCGTGTCACAATGGGAAAAATGCGTAGCTGCGGTTGTTGATAGGAGCAACGGTGCCGACGCCTCAACGTCCTGTCAATCGATCCAACTTTTCTGGGTAGCGTGCGCCTTGCAGGACGATCTTGGAAGAAGCGCTCTCGATCTCGCGCAAATCATCGGAGGTAAGCTCGACCGTCGCGGCGCCGATGTTCTCTTCCAGGCGCGCCAGCTTCGTGGTGCCGGGAATGGGGACGATCCAAGGCTTCTGGGCAAGCAGCCACGCCAGCGCTATCTGGGCAGGTGTCGTCTTCTTCCGCTCCGCGATGGTGCGCAACAGATCGACCAAGGCGACATTTGCCTTTCGGGCTTCCGGGCTGAAGCGAGGAACGATGTTGCGGAAGTCGGAGCTGTCGAAAGTCGTGCTCTCGTCGATCTTCCCGGTCAGGAAGCCCTTGCCGAGTGGACTGAACGGCACGAAGCCAATGCCCAGCTCTTCCAGCGTGGGGATCACCTCGGCTTCAGGGGCGCGCCAGAACAGCGAGTATTCGCTTTGCAGGGCCGCAACCGGCTGGACGGCGTGCGCGCGACGGATGGTCTTCACGCCCGCTTCCGAGAGACCGAAGTGTTTGACCTTGCCTTGGCGGATCAGATCCTTCACCGCGCCGGCCACGTCTTCGATGGGCACCTCGAGGTCGACGCGATGCTGGTAAAACAGATCGATGGCGTCGATCTTGAGACGCTTGAGCGAGGCCTCGGCGACTTGTTTGATGTGCTCGGGTCGGCTGTCCAGTCCGGCTTGTTTGCCGTCGACGTCGATCTTGAACCCGAACTTGGTGGCGATGACCACCCGGTCTCGCACCGGCGCGAGCGCCTCGCCGACCAGCTCCTCGTTGGTGAACGGTCCGTAGACTTCAGCGGTGTCGAAGAATGTGACCCCGTGATCGACCGCGGTCCGGATGAGCGTAACCATTTCCTTCTTGTCTGCTGGCGGTCCGTAGCCATAGCTCATGCCCATGCACCCGAGCCCCATGGCCGAAACTTCGAGACCGCTCTTACCCAGTTTTCGCTTTTGCATTG
>CAZTTW010000235.1:0-6957 GCA_964616265.1 uncultured Myxococcales bacterium
TCATCGTGTTGGCGCGCGGAATGTCGAGGCCGGATTCGATGATGGTCGTGCAGCAAAGAATGTCGTACTTGCCGTCGACGAAGTCGATCATCACGTTGGCCAGCTTGGCCTCGGTCATCTGTCCGTGAGCCATGGCGACGCGAGCCTGCGGCGCCAGAGCTTTGATTTCCTTCGTCCAGCGCGTCAGATCCTCGATACGGTTGTGGACGAAGAAGATCTGGCCGCCACGCGCCAGCTCCTTGGCGATGGCATCGCCGAGCAACTCGGGGTCGAAATGGCAGACGAAGGTGCGGATGGCCAATCGGTCCGCGGGTGGCGTCGCGATGATGGAAATCTCCCGCAGCCCGGCGAGGCCCATCTGCAACGTGCGCGGAATGGGCGTCGCGGTAAGCGTCAGCACGTCGACCTGCGAGCGCATTTCTTTCAAGCGCTCTTTGTGGGCCACGCCGAAGCGTTGTTCCTCGTCGATGACGATGAGGCCCAGTTGTTTGAAGCGAACGTCGCGCGACAAGAGTCGGTGCGTGCCGACCACGACGTCGACCTTGCCTTCTTCGATGTCGCGCACGATGGTCTTTTGCTCCGTGGCGCTGCGAAACCGCGACAGCGAGGCGACGCGCACGGGGAAATCGCGAAAGCGCTCGCTGAAGGTGACGAAGTGCTGTTCCACCAGAACAGTCGTCGGCGCCAGCACCGCCACCTGTTTGCCGCCGAGCACCGCGAGCAACGTCGCGCGCAGGGCAACTTCGGTCTTGCCGTAGCCGACGTCGCCGCAGACCAAGCGATCCATCGGCGTTTCGGCCTGCATATCGGCCAGAACCTCGCGAATAGCACGCTCCTGATCCGTGGTTTCGTCGAAGGCGAAACTCTCTTCGAACTCGGCGAAGACGACCTCGGGGGCGGGAAAGGCGTGGCCGGGCAGGGCTTGCCGCTGGGCATAGAGCTGCAAGAGCTCCTCCGCCATCTTCTTGGTTTCTGCGGAAACGCGTCGACGCTTGTCCGTCCAAGTGGAGCCGCCCAGCTTGTCGAGACGAGCGGTTTCAGGCGTGCCGCCGACGAAGCGGTGAACGACGCCCAAGCGGTAGACCGGCAGGTAAAGCGAGCCGCCGCTGTATTCAAGGTGCAGGAAATCTTGCGTGATCCCGCGAAGCGAAAGCTTCACGAGGCCGCGGTATTTTCCGAGACCGTGCTCGTCGTGCACCACCAGTTCGCCCTGGGCGATGCTAGCCAGATCCCCGAAGGACGGTGCCTTACTTGGCGGTGTCGGCCGGTGGGCGCGCGGCCCGAAAATCTCCTCCTCGGCGACGACGACGGTGCGATCTCGTGGCAGCTCGAAGCCGTGGCGAAGCGGGCCCGACCAGATGCAGAGGGGGCCGTTTGCTTCGCTGACTAGGGCTACGAGTCGCGGCTCGCCCGAGGGATGCGCGAGCGTCGAGCCGACACCCAAGGCCGCAAGCAGACCTGACAACCGCTCGGCGTGGCCTCGCCCGGGCGCCACCAGGTGAACTCGATAGCCGCTGGCGAGCCAGGCACGCAGCTTGCGCGCCAGCGCTGCGCCGATGTCGGCTTCACCGCGCGTGCTGAGCAGCTCGGCGTGAAGGCCGGAGGTTGGCAACGCATCGACGCGGAGCCGGTGGACCGACTCTGCGACTTCCGAGGATGGCCGCTCGATCTCGACGGTGTGGATTTCCAGGCGCGGCCGACTTGCGAGGGTTTGCTCCGCCTCCTCCTCGCTGAGGAAGAACTCGTGCGGATCGAGGGCCAGCCGATGATTTTCCACGCGCTGGCGCGCGTGCTCGCGCAGTCCACTCAGCTCGCGGCGAGCTTGCTCCAGCGTTCCTGCCGGATCCTCGACCACCAGGCGCGTCGCTGGCGGCAGGTACTCGGCAATCGATCCCATGCGCGCGTGAAACGCCGGAGCCAGCGATTCGATGCCGAAGAAGGTCTCGCCGCGCTCGACGTGCTCGAGCATGCTGCGGGTCTTGCTCGACGGATGGGCGGCGTGATCCGCGGCGGCTAGGATGCGCGAGCGCGGATCGGCGCCCTCGCTGGTCACCGTCTCACGGACGGCGTGGTAGACGAGGCGGTCGATAGTCCGCAGGGTTCGTTGGGTCGCGGCATCGAAGAGGCGAAGAGACTCTACCTCATCGCCGAACAGCTCGATGCGCACCGGATGCCGGTAGAGCGGCGAAAAGACGTCGACCACCGCCCCGCGCACGGCGAAGGTTCCGGGATCCTCCACCACCTGGGTTCGCTCGAAGCCCACGCGCGCGAGGTCGGCGGCCAGGCGGTCGCGCTGAATGGTCGCGCCTACGCTGAGGGAACCGCACAGCTTGGAAAAGGCCACAGGCGGAATCACGCGCCGAAAAAATCCCGCGGCCGAGGTCAAGAGCAAGGGCGGCGCCAAACCATGCGAGAGGCGGTAGAGGATGGCAAGTCGCTGCATGGTGGTGCGGTGATCGGGCTGCACCTCGGCGTAGGGACTGCTTTCCGGTGCCGGCAAATCGAGGACGCCGGGCGCCGCCAGCGGATCCTCGTGCTCGTGCCGACCGCCGAGGAAGAATTCACACGCGGCTTTGCGAGCATCGACCTCGTCGTCGTCGGAGACCACGTACACCACGGGGCCTCTTACGTGGCCGGCCAGTTGCGCTGCGAGCGCGGCTCCCAGCGACGCCGTCGCGCCGTACACCTCGAGCCGTCGAGCTTCGTCGCCTTGGCCGTCGGCGAGCGTGTGGCCGAGAGCGGACAGGAGCTCGGCCATCGAGTGGGATTCGTTCATCGGCAAAGGCGAGCTTAACAATGTCGCTCCCCGACGACACATTCGCCATCTTTTGCCGAGAGCGACGGAGACGAATATTCACGATGCGTTAGTGTGACTCTCCGTTGACCACCCGACGCATGCGGGCTAAGGTGGCGTCCAGATCGAGGAGGAGCCCACATGAAATGCGTTTTCTACCGGCTGTTAACGACTTTGTTCGCACTAGGGTTGCTCATTTCCTGTAACGAAAACGCCAAGCTTGGTGTCGAGCGTGTGGAGCCGCCCGAGGGGATCAATGCTGGTGGCGATCACGTGAACATCGTCGGCACGGGATTTCAGCCCGGCAAGACGCAGGCACGGGTGATGTTCGGGAAGCATCTGTGCGAGCAGGTCGTGATCTCGTCGACCAACAAGATCAACGTGGTCACGCCCAACGGGGACAAGGGGCCGGTCGACATCACCATCGACTTCGACAACGGCTCGCGTTTCAAGATTCCGAACGGCTTCCGCTACGTCGAGCCCAAGCAGACGGGCGACGTTCGCAAGGCGTTCTTCGGCAAGCCCGAGGAAAAGAAATAGACAAGAAATAGACAAGAAGCAACGAGCAGTAGAGAAGCTCGGGCAGCGTTGTGCTGCCAGAAAGCAAAGAGCCGGCAGGGCGCCCCGCCGGCTCTTTTGCGATCGGAAGTGGCTACTTGTAAGCCACGCGGAAGAGCTGCTGGCCCATCAGCATGAGGCTGCCGGAAGGCACGTTCCGACTCTCGCGTACGCGCAGGAACGTGCCGTTCGATGAGCCCAGGTCTTTGATGTAGACACGGCCATCGCGGATCGCAAGCTCGCAGTGGGCGCCCGAGACATAGCCGTCCTCGGGGAACAAGATGTCGCCACGCTCGCGGCCGAGCCGAGCTTTCTCCTCGAAGAGCGGAAACGCAGGACCGTCGAGATCGCGGCCGACCACGACCGACAATCGCCCCCAGTAGCCCGGGTTGGGAGTGCCGATGATCTCCGTGCCGTCGTCGAGCGGAGTAATGGGGTTGATGGCATCGAAACGCAACAGCTCCTGGCCGATGCGGAAGCTGTCTCCCGACGCCAGCGGTTCCTCGTCGGTGATGCGCACGAAGACGCCGTTCAAGCTGCGCCGATCACGGACCTCGAGTCCGTTCTCGGTGAGCAGGAATTCCGTGTGTTCGGGCGAAAGATAGGGATCCGAATCGAAGAGCACTCCTTTTCCGCGACCAACCACGCTGGGACCTTCCTGCAGCGGGAATACTCCACCCTCGGTGCCATCGGGTCGAATCAGCGTCAGATGGCCGCGCGGCCCCATCCGAGCGGGCGTGGGGGCCACGGCCTCGACACGTTGAAGTGCCGCTTCGCCCACGGCGCCTGGCGCTGCCTTCATTCGATGTCCACAACCACCACAGAACGCAAAGGCGGACGCCACTTGCTTGCCGCAGTTCGGGCAGTTGACGGTATCGGCGGCGGGCGCCGAAAACGGCGAATGGGCGGCTGCCGCGGACGACATCGGTGTGGCGGTGGGGGGCACGGCCGTTACCGCGCGAATGCCCGCGACGGGGCTGTTTGCAGCGTTGGGCCGTGTCGGAACCTGCATCGGCACCGAGCCGATTCCAATCTGCACCGAAGGAACCGATCCCGGCGTTGAAGTCGGTGGCGCAAAGTGGGCTGCTGCCGGCATGGGCGCCGCGCTCGATGGCAGCGGGGTTGCCGCAACCGAAGGAACAAAATCGGGAACCAGGGCTGCCGGAACCACCGCTTGTGGAGCGGCGGCAAATGCCTCGGGGGATGGTGAAACAACTGGCTTCCTTGCACCGAGCAGCTCGGGCGGCGGCGTAGGCGGGTAGGCGTCCGACATCGCCGCTGGCTTCGGGGCGGGAGCAGCCGCGGGCTGCAGCTTGGCGCCACAGCCGAGGCAAAACTTGTACAGATCCTGGTTTTCCTTACCGCAACGGGAACAGGTGATCACGAGAGTTCCTCCGCGTGAATCGTTGGTGTTGGCTTTAGCATCGAGCGCTTTCCTTGCTAGGTGATTTCCACGCGGAAGAGCTGCTGTCCAACGAAGACGTAGTCGCCATGAGCAAGCTGCGTCTCGCCGACGATGCGAATGAAGGTACCGTTTTTCGAGCCCTGGTCGACGATGGTGAACGCACCATCCTGGCCGATGCTGAGCTCGGCGTGGCGGCCGGAGATGAACGGGTCATCGGGAAAGTTCACGTCGTTGCCTTCTCGGCCGAGTGTAATGCTGTCGCCGCGAGCGCGCACGATGAGCCCGATGTCACCGCCGCGCAGCCGCTGGATGAGGCGCATCTTGGAAGCGCGCTTGGGGCTCGCGTAGAAGTACGTTCCTTCGGCGTCGGGCTGGGGGCCGAAGTCGGGCGCCAGAGCCTCGATTTGAAGCAGCTGCTCGCCGACTAGAAAGGCAGCGCCGGATTCGAGTCGGGCAGGGTTGTGAATGCGAATGAATACGCCGTTGGTCGAACCTTCGTCGCCGACGAACAGCTTCGAGTCGCGGTAGAAGAAGTTGGCGTGGCGAGGAGAAAGGAGCGGGTCGTCCGGGAAAAGGATGGCGCCTTCGGTGCGCCCGACGACGTGCTCGGTGCCGCTTAGCTGGTACGCCAGGCCATCGCCGGTGTCGGCCTTCACCAGGACCAGTTTGGCCAATCCCGCGGGCTGCACGCCCGAGAAGAACATCGTCTTGCCTACGCCACCGGCGGGCGAAACAGGAACGGCATCCATACGCGTTCCGCATTGGCCGCAGAAGCGGTCGTTCTCGGGACAGTGGTTTCCGCAGTTCGGACAGGTCTTCGTGGACATGAACTCCTCCGGACGAGGGGCAGGTGGAATCGCAGCGGCTAAGGGAGATGATGAGGTTGGCTCGCCGAGGGCCGACTCGCAAAGTGGACAGGCAATTGCGTCGAGGCCGGCCAGTGCATCGCAGCGGGGACAAACCAAGCCGACGGGCATCCTAATGACGCAATCTTGCGCTTGTCGCACCGTCTGTCAAGCGCGGTGCTCGAGATCGCTGCGCGCTCCAGGCGGCGGTCGTGCGGCCCGAATCACAGGCGATCCCAGGGGACATTGCTACGGAACCTTTTTGTAGCGCTGTCGGAGGAAATCACGCACTTCGCCACGCACTCGCTCGGGCATATCGATGGAGAGCGCGTCGCGGGAGAGCGTCGGCGTCTTCTTGTACGTGTGGAAGAATCTGACGCACTCCGGGCAGTAGGACAAATGCCCGTCAAAGCTCGCCTTCTCCTCGGCCGGCAGGGTACCGCTCAGGTAGTCCATGCAGTAGTCAACCAGCTGGCTACAACTGATTCCGATGACACGCTCGTAGGGCTTCACAGCTTCGCGTCCTTGGTTGCTTTCTTGTCCCTATACTTATGCTAGATGCTCCGAGCACACAACATGGTTCACGTTCTTCGGCTGAATTTCAGCGGGGAAACGTGCCTTTCAGCTCTGGCCGTCTCTGACCGCCGCTGCGATTGGACCGAATGTGCTCCAGCGTGAGCTCGCAGGTTCGCTCTTGACAGCCGAGGCGGCTTCGGGGGAAGCCAGGGATCGGCTATGGGAGACGATGCTGGTCTACGAAGCGACGACCCAAGAGCCCAGGGCCTGCGTGCGGCTGGCGTGTCTCTCCTGGCGTTGGTGATGCGAGCGGCATTGCCGCCGAGGACAACGGTGACGGTTCCGGTCCTGGGTGATGTGACGATTTCCGTGGAAGGCCGGCAATTGCGCTCGGAGCAGGCGGAGGATTTAGCGCTTGGCTGCCACGGTATCGTGCTGTCCCTATCTGGCGCCGGGGCTGTGCTTTGGGTCGAGAAGGGGCTCGCTCGCCTTGCCGTAGACACATTGTTGGGCAGGCAGCCCTCGCCCTTCATAGGGTGCGGCGGGCAATAGCTATCGCGAATCGAGCGTGGCCTCTTGCAGGGTGCCGCGGCTGCCATTGCCATGGCAATCGGACTTTCGCCAGCGATTGGGCTCGGGCCCGTCGCGGAAAGGAGCTCGGCGGGACCAGTCGTCGTGCGCACGAGGGTCGAACTTGCGGGCACGACTGGCCATGCATGGCTTTGTAGCAGTGATGACTTCGCAAAACAGGTCCTGAGGTCTGAAATGATCGGGCTCGAGCTCGCCGTCGAGTTGTCTCGCACGGTCGTTGCGAGCGCGGAGATCGCCTCGGCAGCGGT
>CAZTTW010000236.1:0-6952 GCA_964616265.1 uncultured Myxococcales bacterium
GCCGAAAGTCGCAGCACGAGAACACCAGGAACTAGGTGGAGGTTTGTTATCGAAGACTGTTACGCGACTAGGTAGTCGCGACTAGCAGTTCCTCTGAATTGTTGGGCGGACGAAGTCCATCTGTCCTGCCTGCGAAATACCGCTCGGCAAGCGCTGCTGCCGACACGTGCTCAACGTCTCTGAAACCTTGGTCGCGGGCCAGCGCCAGCATTTCTGTTGGCGTAAAGAAACTGAGAAACGGGGTACCATTAGCGCGGGCGCCTGCCGCTGCTCGCTCAATCGCAGGGCGCAACGCGGGCTCTGCCATCTCGATTGGGAGCATGAATGACATGACGAGGGTGGAGCCCGGCGCAAGATCCGCCACCTGACGCAGCGTCGCAGCGATCGCGTCCTTGGTCAGATACATGCTAACGCCGGTGGAAGCCACGACTGCCGCCCGTTCAGAGTCGAAGCCCGATGCTCTCAACCGATCCCACCAGGTGTCGCCCGCCTCAAAGTCCACCGGCACCAGCCGCAGGAATGACGGTAGACCGAGACCAAGCTCGACGAGGCGTTGGCGTTTCCACGCTTGCGGGCCCGGAGCATCGATCTCGAAGACGGATAGACGCGCGGTCAGGTCCGCTCGACGCTGAGCAAAGGTATCGAGCCCCGCGCCGAGAATGACATATTGCTCGACGCCACCGGCGACCCGTTCGCTCACGAGATCCTCGACGACGCGGGCGCGCGCCACGATGGACGCGCGGAAAGGTGCCGTAAACGGGCTCATGTCCGGGCGGCTACGCCATCCGTCCTCAGGCGCGACGAGCTTCAAGCCGACGACATCCTCGAACACGTGCGGAGGCGGATCGACTTCCACATGCAAAGCCCGCCACAAAGCCACACGTACCGCCGTATTGTCTGGCGCTGTTAATTGTTTGGCGACCGAAAGCAAGGAGGCTGTAAATCTTAATCGAAGGGGTCCGGTGCTGCCAGGAGCCTTCGAGCAGCAACGCGCCGCTCTCGTTCTTGAACAAGAAACGGATCGCCGCGATGCGACCGACGTCTCATCGGGAACAAAGTTCGAACATAGAGACCATGCCCAGACCTTGTGATGAGGCTAGTAACGCAGTAGGAGGTTATTCATGCAGAGTTCGCAGCGCTCTCTTCGCGTCGTCCTTTCTTCTTCCACACTGCCACTGGTGCTGTCAGCCATCGTGGCCTGCGGCGCGCCCGCCAGGTCGGGCGGAACAACTTCGCCGACCGGAGGGAACACGAGCGAGGGGGGCCAGTCCGCCTCGAACAGCGCCGGTGGCGCGACCAGCGGGGGGACGAGCGGCGCCCAAAGTTCGGGTGGTGCGACCCAAGCCGGTGGTGCGACGAACGCGGGCGGGACGTCATCGGCCGGAGGTGCGACCGGATTGGGAGGATCCACCGGGGCAGGCGGATCGACAGCTCGCGGCGGTGCGACCGCATTGGGCGGGGCACCCGCTTCGGGTGGATCAAACGCAGCAGGTGGATCGAGTGCCACCAGCTCAGGCTCAGGCGGCGTCACCGGCTCAGGTGGGACAGCGGGTGGCGCCGGGGCGACCGGACAGGGGCCTTGCGACATCTACCAGGCTGCGGGCTTTCCCTGCGTGGCGGCCCACAGCACGGTTCGCGCTCTCTATGCAGCGTACACCGGGCCTCTCTACCAAGTCAGAAATGGAAACAACACCAAGGACATCCCGGTCGGCGCCGACGGCTACGTCAAAATATCCGAGCAAGACTCGTTCTGCTCCGGCGCCCAGTGCACGATCTCGATCATCTACGATCAGTCGCCCAATAAGAACGATCTCCCCAAGTCACCGTCAACGCTTTGGCTGAAGAATGCCAATGAAGCGTTTGCCACCGATGGAAAGCTCTCGATCAAGGGTCACACCGCCTACGGAATCTACGTTAACAACACCTTCGCTCACACGCGGGATGTCGGTTACCGGAACAACACCTGTAAAGGTGTCCCGAAAGACGACGAAGCAGAGTCCATGTACATGGTGCTCGACGGAAAGCGCTACAGCCAGTGGTGTTGCTTTGACTACGGAAACGCAACCAATACCGGCAATGCCGATGGTCCCGGCACGATGGAGGCGATCTACTGGGGGACGTCGACACAGTTCAATAAGGGTGGAAGCGGCACCGGTCCGTGGGTTCTGGCAGATCTGGAATTCGGCATGTTTGCATGTGATGACCCGAACACCGCTTGTGCGACCAATACGACCGTCACTGCGGACTTCGTTACCGCCATGCTCAAGGGGCCGTCTGGGAACGCATTTGGGCTCAAGGCCGGCAACGCCCAGTCCGGCAAGCTCGCGACCAAGTGGGACGGAAAGCGCCCGCCTGGCGGCTACACTCCCAAGAAGTTGGGCGGCGAGATCATCCTCGGAACCGGCGGCGATGGCAGCAACACCGGTGTGGGTACCTTCTGGGAAGGGGCCATGACCAAGGGCAGTCCACCGGATTCCGTCGATGACGACGTCCAGGCCAACATCGTCGCTGCAGGGTACGGAAAATAGTGGCGCGCCGTAAGCGGCAAGACGCAGCCTCGGCGTTCTCGTGATTTCGTTCTTGCTCTTGCCGTTGCTGATGGCGGGCGGCGCTCGGCCGCAGGTGGGTGAAGTCGCGCCATCTTTTCAGGCGAGCACCTTGGCTGGCGCGCATGTGCGCAGTGAGGATCTGCAGGGGCACGTGACAGTGGTGGATTTCTTTGCGAGCTGGTGCCAGCCGTGCAAAGACGGCCTGGCTGAAATCCTCGCCGTCAGGCAGAAGTTGGGGCCGCGCTTCGACCTGATGGTCGTTGCGGTCGAGGGTGACGTTCCAGCCCTGAAGGATTTTCTCGCGAGTCATCCACTCCCTGCGGGAACCATGGTCGCGCTCGATGGAGGTGGCGAGCTCGCTCGCGCGTTTGGCGAAGACCGTCTGCCAACGACATTCTTCTTGGATGAAAGGGCGACCATCCGTCACATCAACCGCGGCCACGGCTCGGGCTATCGCGCCCGAGCGATGCGCTGGCTGAGCGACATGCTCGCGATTCGCCCATAGGATCGTTTAGCGACTACAAGCTCAGGTCGCACTCACTTCGAGTTGGCAGCTTTTGCGAATTCCTGCGCGGTCACCACTGTCGATTGCGTGGGCAGGATCTTTTCGATCAGAATCCGGTGAACGTCGCTATCCATGTCGGCGCACGCATCGGACACCACGATCATCGAGTAGTCCATGTCGGCCGCCCAGCGTACGGTCGACAGAATGACGCCACTAGTGGCGATGCCGAACATGGCCAGTGTCGTGATTCCGTTGGCCCGCAAGATGGGCTCCAGATCAGTCGTCGAAAATGCACCCACGCGGCGCTTGGTCACGAGGATGTCGCCCTTTTCGGGTGCGACCCGAGCGTGAATTTCGGCGCCGGGAGTGCCTTCGCGAAAGCGCCCTGATTCCTTCAGCATGGCGAAGCGTTTGTTCTGGCGGCTGACTTCTGGATAGCCTTCACGAAAGCGTACGACGACATAAATGATCGGCAGCCGCGCGCGGCGAGCGGCCGAGATCACCTCGCTGGCTTTGTCCAGAAGCGGGGCGCGCGCTGCCTCCGGAACCATCGCGACGATATCGTTCTGATAGTCCATCACCAGCAGCGCGGTATGAGCTCGGTCGATGGTCAAGGGAGCCTTCGCGGGCTCGGACTTTTCAGCAGCGTGCGTTTGGGGGATCCAGAGAGCGCAGAGAAAATAGAGAGAGCAAAGATATAGGGTCGTTCGCGTGATTCGCATCGCACGAATATACGCGCGCACCGGCGGCCGCGGTCGCGCTTTTCCTGGGCCGTACTCTTGGCGTCGAGCTTGCAGGCGAACGTTGTGTGATTGCCACCTGGCACCTCCTCGATCGATCTGGTCAGCCTCGACATTTCGTTGGCAGCGCCAAAGGACTTCGAGCAAATTGCGTATTCTCAATGCCCATGTTTCCCTCTTTGCGTCACCTCCTACGTGCATCGTTCGCAGCTTTTCTCCTCGGGTTCTGCGGCTTCTGCAGCTTGGCCCACGCAGAGGACGCGTCACTGCTGCTGCCATTGGCGCGCGCCCCGAGAAAATCCATCAGCTTGAAAGAAGCCATCGACCTTGCGCTCCGCACGCATCCGTCGGGCGAGCAGGCCCGAGCGAATGTCGACGTCGCCTCGGCGCGCGTCGAAGAATCACGCGCGCCGTACTTGCCACAGGTTGCGGCGAGCGCGCAGTACCAGCGCACCACCGGCAACGTGCCAGTCCGACCCGGCTACAACTCGTCCAACGCCGCTCAGTCCGCTGTTAACACTCAGCCGGTAACTTGGGATCCTTCCTTCAATTCCTACACGTTCGGCGCCTCGGCGTCGCAGCTCATTTACGACTTCGGCCAGACCAGCGAACGGTGGCGATCGAGCGAGGCCAACGCAGCGTCGGCCATCGACAGTGAGCGCGCCACCCAGATACAAATCGTCAGCAACGTGCGCAAGGCCTATTTCCAGGCACGCGCGCAAAAAGATCTGGTAGATGTCGCCAGCGACGCCGTCAAGAACCAGCAGCGGCATCTCGACCAGATTCAGGGCTTGGTCGAGCAGGGCATGCGGGCCGAAATTGATCGCGTAACGGCGGAAACGAACGTCGCCAACGCGCAGGTGCAGTTCATCGCCGCACAGAACGCGTACGTTCTGGCGTGCGCTGCGCTCGATCAGTCCATCGGCCTCTCCGCTTCCGCCGGCTATCAGCCCGCAAGCGACGAGATGGGCGCTGTTCCCGAAGAGAATGCCCCCCTCGAGCAACTGCTGGAGATCGCGCTGCGAGACCGACCGGAGTTGGCCGCCTTCGCGGAGCAGCGCAAGGCGCAAGAGCACTTGGTTGGAGCGGCCAACGGCGCCTACGGTCCCAGCCTATCCGCCGCGGCCAACGTGACAGACCAAGGAATTGCGCTCGACCACCTCACCCCGAACTGGTGGGTCGGCGCTCTTTTGTCGTGGCAGATTTTCCAAGGCGGCGCCACGGCCGGACAGGTACGCGAGGCAAAGGCGACCTTGCGAGTGATTCAAGCTCAGGAAGATACCTTCAGGCTGAGCGTGCGTATCGACGTCGAGCAGTCGAGTCTGGCCGTGCAAGCCGCGCGTGCGACGTTGGCGGCAGCCGGGCTGGCCTTGACGAATGCGCGCAGACAGCTCGAACTGGCGGAGTCGCGCTACACCGTCGGCATGGGCAGCGTTATCGAGTTGGGCGATTCGCAGGTCGTGGCGACCCAGGCCGCTGCGCAGGAAGTGAATGCCCGCTACACATTGGCGTCGGCGCGCGCAGCGCTGCTCGGCGCTCTAGGAAGGCAGTAACCGATGTTCATCGTGAAAGCTCGACATCACCAAAACGGCAATGCTCGTGGGCTTGCAGCTGCGCTGCTCTTGCTCGCGGCGTGCGGCGGAGCCAAAGGTCAGGAAAGCAAACGAGACGAGCGCGGTCCGCGGCCCGCGGCGGTCGTCGTGGCCAAGGTCGAAAACCGGGATGTACCACTCTTTCTCGACGGGCTCGGAACCGTGACCGCGTTCAAGACCGTGACGGTACGTTCGCAAGTCGATGGCCGGCTGGACAGCGTAAGCTTTCGCGAAGGCCAGGAAGTCAAGCACGGAACCGTACTGGCGCAAATCGACCCACGCCCTTACGCCATTCAATTGCGGCAGGCCGAAGCAGCGCTGGCGCGGGACGGTGCTCAATTGCAGGGCAATCAGCTCGACCTCGACCGCTACACCACGGTCGGCAAGAACAAGCTCATCGCACAGCAGCAGGTGGACGATCAGCACATGCTGGTAGGCCAGCTCGAAGGCGCGGTCAAGTCCGACCGGGCACTCATCGAGCAAGCCAAGCTGATGCTCGATTACGCGCGTATTCGCTCGCCCATCGACGGCATCACGGGCGTGCGCCTGGTAGATCCCGGCAATCTGGTGCACGCCAGCGATGCGAACGGCATCGTCGTCGTCACGCAAATCGATCCGATCGCGGTCCTGTTGACGCTGCCCCAGGACGATCTGCCACGGGTAACCGCCGCCATGGCCGAGCACAAGCTCGCGGTGCAGGCGCTGTCCCGAGACGGCAGCGTTGTCCTGGCCACGGGCGAGCTGCTCCTCATCGACAACCAAATCAATACCGCCACCGCAACCATTCGACTGAAGGCAGTCTTTCCCAATCCCAAACGCAGCCTTTGGCCAAATCAGTTCGTCAAGGCGCGCCTCATGCTCGGCTCGCAAAGGAATGCGGTCGTCGTGCCGGCCGTGGCCGTCCAGAATGGACCGTCGGGAACCTTCGTCTACGTCGTCGGCGATGACAAGAAGGCCAACCCGCGTCCGGTCGAGGTCGCCCTCATCGAAAGCGACACGGCCATCATCGCCAAGGGCGTCGCGACCGGCGAGACAGTCGTTACCGAGGGACAGTTTCAACTCAAGCCGGGCGCCGCGGTCGAAACCGCTGCGGCGGACAAGAACGCAGGTACGGGCCAGGCGCGAAAGAATCGGGTCGCCGCCGAATCCGAGCAAGCAGGGTCCAAACTGTGAACATCTCCGAGCCGTTCATCCGTCGGCCCATCGCTACCACACTCCTCATGGTGGGAGTATTGCTCGCTGGCCTCGTCGGTTATCGCCAATTGCCCATCGCAGCCCTGCCCCAGGTCGAC
Source organism: uncultured Myxococcales bacterium (assembly GCA_964616265.1). GTDB lineage: Bacteria > Myxococcota_A > Polyangia > Fen-1088 > Fen-1088 > Fen-1118. The sequence continues at coordinate 6,679 of CAZTTW010000236.1, forward strand.
TACCCGACCATCGTCGTCACCACCACCCTGCCGGGGGCCAGCGCCGAAACCATGGCCTCCTCGGTCACCACGCCACTCGAACGTCAGTTCGGGCAAATGCCGTCGCTGGCGCAGATGACCTCGGTCAGCAGCCTCAACACGTCGGTCATCACGCTCCAGTTCAACCTCGATCGCGACATCGACGCCGCCGAGCAAGACGTACAAGCAGCAATCAACTCGGCATCGAACCTCTTGCCACGCACCTTGCCCAAGCCGCCCACGTACAGCAAGAGCA
>CAZTTW010000237.1:0-6951 GCA_964616265.1 uncultured Myxococcales bacterium
GCGTTCGGCCGAAGTAGCGCTCGACCTCGGCGCGCACCAGCGGGACGCGCGTGGTGCCACCGACCAGGATGATCTCGTCAACTTGGGATGCCGCCAAGCCCGCCGACGCTAGAACCTCTTGCGTGGTCTGAATGGTGCGGCTCACCAGGTTGCGAATGGCGGCTTCGAAGACGTTGCGAGCGATATGGAAGCGCAGGGCAAGTTGCTCGCCCCGATCGCCGACCGCGATGTTCTTCAGCTCGCCGCGCGCCTCGGGGAAATCCGACAGGTGGCACTTCACCTGCTCGGCCGCAATGAGCAGCCGCGCCTTGGCCGCCTGGTCGTTCCGAGGATCGAGGCCGTGCTCGGCGCGGAACAACTCGGCCAAGGTGTTCAGCAAGGCGTTGTCCATGTCGTCGCCGCCCAGAAACGTGTCGCCGCCGGTGGCCAGAACCTCGAACACGTCGCCTTCCACTTGCAAGATGGTGATGTCGAACGTGCCGCCGCCGAAGTCGTAGACCGCGATCCGCTGCGACATGTTCTGGCCGAGCCCGTACGCCAGCGCCGCGGCAGTAGGCTCGTTGAGCACGCGCAAGACATCCAGGCCGGCGATACGTCCAGCGTCGATGGTGGCGCGCCGTTGGGCATCGTTGAAATTGGCGGGAACGGTGATGACGGCGCCGGTTATGGTCTCGCCCAAGAACAATTCCGCGCACTGACGAAGGTACCCGAGCAAGAGACCCGAGACCTCCGGAATGGTGTAGGCGCGGTCGGGAGCGACGAAGACCGCCTGCTCGTTGTTGCCCTCGCGCAGCTCGTAGGGGAGGCGCGCGATGGCTCGTTGCACCTCCTTGGATTGGAAAGCCAAGCCGATGAGGCGTTTGGCCGAGAAGACGGTGTACTTGGGATCGACGATCCGCCGTGCCACGGCCTCGCGCGAAAAGTACTTGAGCCCATCGTTTGAAAACGACACCACCGAGGGGTGCAGGTAGCCGCCATGGGCTGCCGGCACGACGACCACCTGGTTGTCGCGGACGGTGGCAATCACCGAATTCGTGGTTCCAAGATCAATGCCGACTACCGACATGGCTGCGCTCGCTCAGTTGCCTGATGATACCTCATCGGGCGGCGCCCGCGCGAACTCTAGCCCACTTCTCCGTCGGAGACGCAGTCGGCTAGGGCCCGCCGTGATGGCGCTGGCACCAAACGCAGCAAGCAAGCTCACGATGCCGATGACACGTTGGCATTGTCACGCAAACTGCGGGCCAAGACCACGGCGGGTCGGTTTGTCGGTAGGGTGTCGAGCCCTTGCGAGGGATTTTGCGATCGCTAGGACGGACACGTCCGAGCCATGTCGTCGGGCTAGCGATCTTTCGCGACCACAATCCCGAGCACGAGGGAGGTTCCGGCCGCAAGCGCAACCGCCGTGAACAGGGGCCAGCGTTGCGTGAACCAGTTCTGCGGCTTCTCGGCGTTCTGCGCTTCTGACGGTGGAATCCGCGGTGGTGGCGCGGCGAGCGCGAGAGGCACGTTGCCGGCGCCGCCAGCCGCTTGCGCGCGTCGGCGCACGCTGGTCCGATCGGCAAGCTCGTCGAGGCGTAACACCGATGCGTTCAGCGCATTCGATTCCGGGCCGTCGACCACCGGCACTGCCGTGGCATCCATCAGCTCGCCCGTCTGGGCATCGACCATGCGTAGGTCGATTTCGATCTTGTCACCGAGATGCAGCTGTCCGATGAGCGCGAAGGCGGCGCCCCGGGCACGCGCCGCATCGGCCGCTGCTTTGGCGTCGTAGCTCAAAAGCTCGGTGGCCGGAACATCCAGCAGCGCCTTGGGCTGCGCAACGTTGACGGTGGTCGCCCACGGCGCATGCCCGGGCTCGGTCACGCGAATCAGATGTTCTCCGTAGGGAACGGATTGGATGGCGGGCGAGGTTTGCGCCACGTTTGCATCGACGGAAATCGTGGCTCGCGGATGCGCTCGCACGGTGAGCAGCGCCTTCGGAAGTTGTCCGACCGCAATCACCGCCAGTCGCCAGCTTGCCTTCGCTAGCGGTGAAACGTCAACGTCATTGAAGGTCAGCTTCGTATCGAGAAGCGCGGCTCGCAAATACGCTGCCTTGGCTTCGTCGGGACTGATGTTGGTCATGGGCTCGGTCAGCGTCGCGCCGCTGGCAGCTTGAAGAGCCACGGCTTGATAGAAAAACACGCTGGCGAGTTCTTTCGGCGTCAGCCCTTCGCCCCCCGTTGCTGTCGCTTGGCCAGCGGCCTCGCCGAAAATGGCTGACGCGAGGACGAAGTTCGATGCGTGCAGCGCCGCCGTTCCTTGCTCGAGAAGATCGGTGATTTTTCCAGGTTGCGGTTGCGACGGCGCGACCACCTCTGGTGCGCCCAGTCCGCGTTTGCGAACGGCCGCATCGAAATGTGCCCGCGCCAATTCGTCCGACGAAGCCGACGGTGTCGTTGCCCACAGCGGGTGCGTGATGGGCTGCGCCTGCGCACGGGCGGCGACCGCGCTTAGGGCGGCAACGATGACGAGGGACCTGCGGCAAGCCATAAGCCTCAATCTATTCCCGCCGACCGCTCAGGGCCAACAAACCGATGACATCCATTAGTGTTGTCCGTGGGGATGCTCGGGATCGTAGCGGCCGTTGCCGTTGACGTCGAAGAAGATGGGATTGGTGAGCGCCAGTGGGTAGACGCCGAAGATACGATTGTCGCCGACGACGGGCGCCATGATCTTGTCCCCATCGACGCGGACCACGGCGTAACCGTCCGCTGGGAGGGCGATCTCGTGGTGCACGGTGAAGCGCTTGATCTCGCGGCTCTCCGGGACCGGCCATCGCTTCGCTTCCTTGCCCGAGACGTACAGGATCACGCGGTTGACGGAAATCCACGGCGCAGCCTCCACCTCGATGTCGACGGAGGTGTTTCCTCCCGGGGCGGCCACCAGGTCGCCGATGTCGCCTTTGCCGGAGCGAAAACGCACGAAGGGCCCCGTCGTGAAGAAAGCGTGGTGGTTCTTCACCGCGGTCGCGACCTCTTGCGGAGTCACGCGATCCGGTCGGTCGTCGCGAACGCGCACGTAATTCCGCGGGTAGCCGCCCATGTTGTACGTCAGGTGATGCGTGTCCGAGTTGCCCGTGGCGGTGACCAGGTGGCCGTGATTGAGCAAGCCTAGCCAGTCGTCGATGATACGGTCCACGCTCTTACGCGCCGGATCCTGGTAGCCGTTGAGTACCTCGAGAGCGTCGAAGTCGAACGAGAATCCCGAGCGTCCAGCGCGATCCGAGTGCGGATCGAATTCGCCGAGAATGAAGTAGCCGACGCCTGGATCGATGCGGGGATGGTGCACGTCGATGATGGCCTCGGGAGCGTGCTCGTGAACGTTGGCGAAGATCTCTTTGGCGTTGTGCCCGTGCACCAGCACTGCACCCTGGCCAGCGTGCGCAGGATCTTGGGGCAGCGGGAACGCTCCGAAGTGTCCCCAACCGTTGGTCGTCAGCTCGTCGCCTCGCGCAGAGGTAATCATGGATGAAAGCCCGAGCTGGCGAATGGTAGGGCCGTAGTCGGTCACGGCGTTGTGATCGGTGGCGACGATCATGTCGATGCCGTCCGCCACGAACTCCAAGATCCGGTGCGACAAGGGCACGATCGAATCGGGCGACGGGGCTGCATGAACGTGAAAGTCGGCGGAAAGCCAACCGCTCGTATCGATGACGTGGCGGAGTTGCGCCGAGATCTTCGCCCCCTCGGCGCCGATCTTCACCTTGTGGCTGACCGACACATCCCATTCCGGCCCGCGGCTGACGTAGATATCGTAAGTACCGAACGGCACGCGGATGCTCTCGCTGCCCACCGCGGAAAAGACGCGCTCGAAGGCTGCGATGGCCAGCTCGCCTTCGGGGCGACCGATGTCGTTGTGGGTGAACGAGGGCTTGGGCGTGCCTTCGATGCCAACGAAGGTCAGCTTGCACGGGATGGGCTGCCCGGTATCGGCGTCGGTCACGTCGAAGGCGAGCAACCCGCCTGCGTGCCGATCGGCGGCAAGCTGGCCGTGCGGCGGCGCGCCCGCCGGGTTCCTTTCGAGAACGCGCTCCGTTTCATGCGCAGCGGATAGGCCGTGTGCGCCGAAAATGGCAGCCGTCGCGGCGAGTGTCGCTAGCAGTGAGAGATGTCCGAGGCGTGGACGGTGCATGCGCCGAGCATAGCGCGTCTCGCGATGGTGCTGACCTTCTTATGCCTGAACGACCGCTTTCGCGATGTCGCCGATTTCCTGATCCGAAAGCCACTTCTTCTTGTCGCAGACAGCGATCACGCGATGGTAGATGGCTTCCAGCTGGGGTGGGGTGAGCTTGAAGCCGAGGTGCACGCAGCGGTCGGCAATGGCGTGGCGCCCGCTGTGTTTGCCGACCACGAGTTGGCTGGCGGGAACGCCGACCGATTTCGGATCCATGATTTCGTACGTCGTGCGCTCTTTGAGGAAGCCGTCTTGGTGGATGCCGGCTTCGTGTGCGAAGGCGTTCTTGCCGACAATGGCTTTGTTGGGCTGCACGCCGATGCCGATGATCTCCGTCAGAAGCTGGCTGGCCGGGTAAAGCTCTTCGGTCTTGATTCCGGTGGTGAACGGCAGAATGTCGCTGCGTACTTTGAGCGCCATCACGATCTCTTCGAGTGAGCAGTTCCCGGCGCGCTCGCCGATGCCGTTGATGGTGCATTCGACTTGGCGTACGCCGGCTTGAATTGCCGCGATCGAGTTCGCGACGGAAAGGCCGAGGTCGTTGTGGCAGTGCACGCTGACTTCGGCGCGGCCTTCGAGCGCACGCACCACGGTACCGACGAGTTGGCCGTACTCCGCGGGAATAGAATAGCCGACGGTGTCCGGCAAGTTGACGATGCGGGCGCCAGCCGCGACGACCGCGCGCGAGAAGCGTACGAGAACGTCGGGCGCCGTGCGCGTGGCATCTTCCGCGGAAAATTCGATCTCGTCGACGTATTTTCGCGCCAGCTCGATGGACTTGACGGCGATCTCCAGCGCCTCGTCCTCGGTCTTCTTCAGCTTGTGTGTAAGGTGGATGGGGCTCGTGGCGATGAAGGTGTGAATGCGCGGGCGCTTGGCCTTTTCGAGCGCCTTGGCGGCGCGCTCGATGTCGCCCGTGTGGCAGCGGGCGAGGGCGGCGACCGTCACGTTGCCGTACTCGCGGCCAATGGCGTCGACGGCGTCGAAATCGCCCTGCGATGCCACGGGAAATCCTGCTTCCATCACGTCGACGTTGAGGTCCACCAGCTTGCGCGCCAAACGAAGCTTTTCTGCGACGTTCATGCTGCAGCCGCACGACTGTTCGCCATCGCGCAAGGTGGTGTCGAAGATGTGGACGCGGTTACTCATGGAAGCGAGCTCCTTCTCGGAATGGTTGCGCTTTAACCTAGCGCTGCCGCTCGGATATGGCGAATTTATTCTACTTCGCGTTTGTATGATAAATACTTATCTTATAAGTATCGCTTATAGTGTGGAGAGGACCATGGATCTGTTTGCTCTCGAAGTCTTTCGCACGGTCGCTGCCGAGAAGAGTTTTTCCCGAGCGGCGGTCAAGCTGGCGCGTACCCAGCCGGCTATTTCCCTCGCTATCAAGCGGCTCGAAGAAGACGTCGGGCAGACGCTCATCGATCGAACCGGGCGGCAGACGCGCCTCACGGACGCCGGACAGGTCGTCTTGGATCACGCCCGCCGTTTCGAGAACCTGCGCGCGGACTTGAACGTCGCGCTGGCCGAGCTGCGGGACAATTCGACCGGCCGCTTGCTCATCGGCGCCAACGAGTCGGCGACGCTCTATTTGCTACCGCTCATCAGCAAGTACCGCCGCCGCTATCCTCGCGTGAAGGTGCAGGTCCGACGCAGTCAATCGAGCAAGATTCCAACGGAGATCATCGAAGGCGACCTGGAGCTCGGCGTGGTCAGTTACGAACCCAACGACCGTCGCCTCACGTCGCGGATCATCTTCACCGATCACCTGGCCTGCGTGGTCGCACCTCAACACCGGCTGGTACGTCGGCGATCGGTGTCGATCACCGACCTCGGCATGGAAACCTTCATCGGTCACATTGTCGTTTCGCCCTACAAAGAAGTCGTCGAGCGTGAGTTCGAGCGCCTGAAAGTGCCGCTCAACCGCGACGTCGAAATGCCCACCGTCGAGGCCATTCGCAAGATGGTCCAGCGCAACGAGGGCGTCGCCTTCCTTCCGCGCATGTGCGTGGAAGAGGAGATTGCGCAAGGTACTCTGCGCGAGATTCAGGTCAAGGGCCTCATGCCCGAGCGCAAGATCCGTCTCGTGTATCCCGCGCAGCGTACGCTGTCGCACGCCGCTCGAGCGTTCCTCGCGCTCCTGGGATGACTCCTACGTGTCTTTGTCGTCTCGGTCGTCGTCGGGCTCGCCGGCATCGCCGGAGCGCTCGATGGCGCGATAGAGGGTTCGCCTGTCGATACCCAGCTTTTCCGCTGCGCGCTTCTTGTTGCCGCCGCACTCGGTGAGAACCAGGGCGATGTAGCGGCGTTCGAGCTCGCCCAGGGTGGGGCGGTCGTCGAGGATGCTGGCCACCGCGACCGTCGCGCCGCCGTAGACTTCCGCCGGCAAATCCGACGGCAAAACCACGTTGCCCTTGGCGACCGCGACGGCGCGCTCGATGGCGTTTTCCAGTTCGCGCACGTTGCCGGGCCAGGAATAGCGGCAGAGGACTTCGAGCGCCTCGGGCGAAACGCTGGCGAGAGCTCGTGCCTCGCGGCGGGCGATTTTGTTGATGAAGTGTCTTACCAGAATGGGAATGTCCCCGGCGCGGTCGCGCAAGGGCGGCATGCGCACGGTCACCACGTTGATGCGGAAATAGAGGTCTTCGCGAAAGCGCGTGGCCTTCACCTCCGCCTCGAGATCGCGATTGGTGGCGCACACCAGACGCACGTCCACGCGAATGGCTTCGG
>CAZTTW010000238.1:0-6948 GCA_964616265.1 uncultured Myxococcales bacterium
CGAGGCGACTCGATCGGGTTGGCCGGGGAACAGCTTCTTGAGATCGCCTTCCAGGCGATCCAATTCACGGTTCACGTCGTCGATGAGTAATACGACCGAGGTCTGCAGCGGTGCCAGCGCCTTCACGGTGTCGTTGCGCTGATTGAACGCCATCTCCAACGCGTCGGTAGCTTCCTTCATTTTCGGCGTCCAGGTCTGCGCCAGCGGTTCGGTTGGGTTGCGTGCCAGCTCGACCAGCCACCCGCGCGCGGTTTCGATTTCGCGCTCGATGCCGAATTTCTGCGCGGCCGATGGAGTGGTCTTGCCGAAGAAGCGTGTGTAAGGCGGCTGATCCCGCCGGCCGCCCGAAGCATCGACGATGGCGCGGCCGAAAGCCGCAACGGTTGCGTCCCACTTGGCGTCGCAGACCGCAAGTCGCGCCCGTGCTCGCGCAGCCGCGCGGTCACAGTCGAGGCGCGACTTCGCCAGCCCATCCGCCTTGTCCCGCATCGACGACCATGTGGCTGTCAGTGTGGCGGTCTCGGGATCGCTTTCCAGCGCCGCACACGTCGAATCCGTTACTTCCACAACAACTCGAACCGAAGCACCATCCGGAATCTTAGTAGCCATGTCAGTCTCCTTTCAAAAGGGATGAACTACGAACTACGTGGCAACGATCATTCTGGAGGCTGGTCGTGTCAAGGGGTGGGGCGGCCTAGTTGCGTTCGTGCTCACTGTCCCGGCCTTTTCGTGCAAGATTCCTGGCGATGCCGCCTGGAAGGACGCCACCAAGCGATTCCATCAAGGCCCTCGGCCTCGATCTCCACGAACGCGCGTTGGCCGCGCGAAAGGCGTCGCGGGTCACTGAGGCGTGTGAGCTTTTCGGCCAGCTCGTGCCCATGGCTCGCCAATACGGGTCAGCAGAGTATCTCGCGTGGGTGTTGCGGTACTGGGCCGAGGCCGCGGTGTTCACGGGGAACTACGATGTTGCGACTCCGGCACTGAAGGAAGCGGCCGCCCTTTGCGAGGGCCAGGGCGATGGAGCAGGCCATGCCCACAGCGTCTTTCTTATGGGGCAAATCGCCGGACACCAGGGCCGCGCCGAGGAGGCGAGCTACTGGTTCAAGCGCAGCGGCGAGCTCGCTCTGAAGGCGGGCGATCAAGCTGGCGTAGCCGTTGCGCTCCAGGCGCGAGGCGGAGTTGCGGCAGCGCGAGGCAAGCCCGAGGACGCGGCAGCGCTGCTTTTCGAGGCAAGACGCATCTTCGTCGCACTCGGGGACAAGCAGGGCGAGGTGTCGACTTTGCAAGATCTCGCCCGAGTCGAGGAGAGACTTGGTCGGATCCAATCGGCCCAGAAGTGCCTTGAGGACGCGTTGGGGCTGGCGAATGCCCTGGGCGACCCGCAAATCCGGGCCTCGGTGCACTTCCATGTTGGAATGTTCTGCGCCGAGTGGCGAGGTGCCGAGGGCGCGGAAGCCGCGCTCGACGTGGCCCTGGCAGCCTATGAGGAAACGGGGGATCGGCTCGGCAAGGCGGGATGCCTCGCCACGCTCGCCAAAACCTACCTCCGTCAAAGCAGACACGACGAAGCCACCAAGACACTCGAGACCTGCCGCACGCTCTTCTTCGAGTCGGGGAGTGTCGTGGAAGCCGCGCTCGTGTCTGTGCAGATGGCGGAGGTGCTGGTCGCGCGCGGGAGGTATTCGGATGCGGCGGAGATCTGCCGCGAACAGATCGGAATCCTTCGGCGACACGGCTCCGTCGCGAACCAGGGCGATGTGTTGCTTGGGCTGGGAAATGCCGTTGGGCGCGGGGGTGATCTGGCGGCGGCGCGAGACTGCTTTGCCGAAGCCCGAAGGCTCTTCGTGGGCATCGGGGACCGCGCGAGTCTCGCTCGTTCCGACACGGTGGAGGGCGAGGTCCTGTTTCGTCTCGGGCACGAGGTCGAAGGTGCCGCCCTGATTGGTCGTGGATTGCAGACGTACGACGCGCTTGGTGTCCTCGGAGCCGATAGGCCAGAGGCCGTCGCCGAGAAAACGCTGGAACGAATCAAGCGTCAGATCGCCGACAACCACGCCTGTAGTTGACGCCGCCAAGACGCGCCAGTAGCGTTCCGTGCCTTAGGAGAGACTAGCGATGGCAGACAAAGTCTTCATCAACGGAATGGCGGCGGTGCACAAGGGAAGCGCAGCCAAGGGGATTGCCTTTCCAGACGTTTGCCTCTGTCCACCCTCGCCTCCAGCAGGGCCAATCCCGACGCCGTTACCCAACAACTTCCAGGCGGCCGATCTCACGGCTGGCGCGGCGACGGTGACGATCGAGGGCAACCCGGTCGGCAACTTGAACTCGTACATCGCGAAGTCGACTGGAAACGCCGTGTCCCGCCCCACCGGCGGAGGGGTGATCACACACGCGGTGGAGGGCGCGGCCTTTCCGCTCATGGGCTCGATGGATGTCTTCATCGAGAGCATGCCAGCGCTGCGAGTGAACGACTTGTGGACAGCCAACCACATGCCAGGCGCGAAGATGCCGCCCAACACGCCACCCGCGCCGCTGATGGGACCAATGGTTCCCCCGGCGGTTGCGCCCAAGACGTCGGTGAAGGATCTGTCGAAGGGCAAGAAGGACCGGAAGTCGTGGGTGAAGTTCTCGGTCGTGGACAGGGCAGGCCTGCCGGTGGCGTGGGTCAAGTACTCGGCCAAGCTGCCCGACGGTCGCACCACCGAGGGCCGAACCTTGCCTGGCGGCACCGTCGAGCTGCGCGGCTTTACGAAGGGCCAGGTAGAGTTGACCTTCACCGATTTCGACGTCGCCACGGAGGCCAAGCCGGGCGACAAGACCGCTGGCGCCCCGAAACCCTGTCAGATCTCGAAGGCCGACAAGGCTTACCAACCGGGACACGCGTTGTCTGTCGCCGCGGATCGTGAGTACAAGATCGAGCTGCCTGTACAGCCGAGCTTTTGGTTGCAATTGCAGGCAACCGCCGAGGATGCGACCACCATCGAGGACGAGTATGTCCTCGAGAGCGACGACGGCGCTTACCAGGTACGGCGGCGCGTAAGCCGCGATCACGTCCGAGGTGCCACCACGCGCGCTCTGGAGTTCCCCTGCATCTACGAAGGGCCGCTCTTCTCTTTGACCCACGAGCCAGCCGGCGGGTTTCCGCCGTACGCGGTCTTCAGCAAGCGGCCATTCACCACGCTTCTGCAGTCAGCACGATGGATCAAAGGCTCGCGGAGGGGCCGGTAGATGGCCGCGTCGGCTCCGACCAGCGGCCCTACATCCGCCCGCGTGCGCTTCGAGGTCTTCACGGACGAAGGCCGCGCCTTTTTGCGGCCGGGCGAGGATCCGAGCGTCACCTTGCCCTCGCCAGACCGACAAGAAAAGGAGCCGCTGCGGAACGCGTGGCTGTATCTTTTCACGTGGCGCCTGTCCAAGCAGGCCAAGGGTAAGCAGGCCTCGCAAGGGACAGCCCGCCATCCCAAAGAGATTCCGACCTTGGCGTTCGAGATCTACGTCGACCATGAGGGGAACTATCACGCGCCCACGCGACTCGACGGCCCGGGACAGTCACACATCACGCTGACTCTCGACGACGCGACGGCCAGCCACGCCGCAACCGACGTCTACTACGGATGCTGGATCTCCCCCTTCCGCGTGCCCAAGAAGCGCCTGCCCGCGTGCGGGACGACCGGCCAGGCTTCCGATCCAGACGCTATGTGGAAATGGCTTAGCGACCGGAGCGTCCTCAGCAATGCGTTTCGTTGGGACGAGCTCTCGCGCGATTCGAACCAACGGGGCAGCTGCTACGCTGCGGCCGCGCGCTCGCCGGTGCGCCGTGCTCTGCAACTGTGCGACGATGCCGTTCAAGAAGGCGCCAAGAATCTGACCCGCTTTGCGCGCATCGAAGGACACGACGCCACCGAGCTGAGGTATCTGCACGCATCGGTGACCCATCTGCTCGACAGCCGACCGGAGATGGGCTTCGACCACCGGCTGGACATGGACGCTTTCATGGCGACCAAGGCGGCCATCAAGAAGCAAGACAAACAGCTCGAGGGGATCCACGCAGCCTTGCGGGCCGTCAAGGTGTACACCGACGAGACGGCTTGGCAGGAATTGCTCAACGACATGAAGGCGGCAGGCCCGCCAGCCTACGACGTAATGGCGCAACCGCTGGCGGCGATCAACAGCGTGCTGGGGGCTAGTCCGAAGACGCTTCCTGCTGCCGTGGAGTTCTTCGAGAAACATCCGGAGGTTCTTGATCCGACCAGCTACTCGGATCCTTTCAAGTCGGGACGACGCGGTTTCAAGATGATCGTGTCGCTGCTAAAGACGGCGGCGGACGTGGGGCTGGCGAAGGACGCTGCCCATTCGGAGCTGAAAGAAGGCAAGCTGGTACATTTGCCCGATGGCCCGTATCAGAAGGTTCAGAACGCCATCAAGAAGTGGGTCAAGCTCACCCTCGGTGTCGAGATACTGAAGGACAGCGAGTCAGGCGGCTTCAAGGCGTTGGAGGCGGCGAAGAAGGGAGTAGATCTGCCGTCGGTCCTGTGGCTGGCGGTGTTGGTGGACACGATGAATGCTTGGCGTGCGCTTCGGGATGCCGCGAAGGCGCCGGAGGGCTGGCAGCGAGCGCGAGCCGCGCTCGGCCTAGGCTCCAGTATGATGGGCGTGGGTAGGTCGATTGGCGCGATCGTGGAGCTAAGACTCAACAAGGCGGCTGCCGGCTCAACCATCGAGGAGGTGAAGGCCATTCTCACGGACAGGACGGGGGAGCACGGAAACGAGCTAACGAAATTTAAGGTCAAGGCCACCCACGTGAAGTTGGCGCGAAACGTGTTGGGCGGAGTGGGAAGTTTTATCGACATGGGCCTTTCGGGTTGGAAGGCGTGGGACGAGTACCAGCTCGATGATTACAACGCCGCCATTGCCATGGGAATCAGTGCGCTTGGGTCGGCGCTCAGCACCGTCGGCTACGGATTCGCGATCTGGGGGAATCCCGCCATCGGGGCGGTTCTCATTGTGGGCGGTGAAATCCTGATGATCATCGGCACGATCGCCTATGCCTTCTGCAAGAACAGCGAACTTGAGACTTGGCTCGAACACTGCCTTTGGGGCAAATCCCGTAACTCGACCGCAAGCGGAAGCACCAAGTGGTCGCAGGGCCCACTGTCCGCGTTCGGCAGCGCTCTGAGCAAGCAAATCATTGCCTTGGATCAACTCCTGTTTCCGATCGACCTGGTGTGGAATGCGCCGCCCACCAAGAAGCGAGTCTTTGCACACGACGACCTGTGCTACCTGGAGATCCACTGCCCGATGCAGTCGACAGGAACGACGCTGATCCTAGGGATCTCCGGCGAGACAACGCCGGACACTTGGAAGGTCATACGCCCCTTCGGTCCTGCCCAGGTTTCGCAGGGCTCAAGTATCGCGGTAAGTGCCCCCGGATGTCGTCGACTGGTCGCCCACTGCAAGATCGATCTCTACGGCGACAACCAGCACGTGCTACCGCACGAGGGCTACAGATCCGCCGACATCTCGCCAACCCCAACCGACATGTTCGTGCCCACCTCCGAGGTGGTGTAACCCTATGCCACACGCGGGCGTAATTCGTCTTGTCCCGGCAAAGCCATGTTGACGCCTGAAATGGAGTCGCTCCTGCAGCGGACGCTGCCCATCGATTCTATCGACGACGAGCGAATCGTTCTGCGGGGGCCAGTAAATCGAGGGGCGGACATCGCGCTCTTCGCGCTGGTCTTCAACCCAGCCTTCATAGCCATTTCGGTCCTGCTTATTGGTGTTCTGTTTCGAGGCCCAGCGATAGGCGAGGACCTAGCGGAGATCCCCCCCCGCTGGTTTCCTCTTCCTCCCCTGCTCTTGGTCTCTGCGTTGGTGCCGGCCTTGAACATCATTCTCGTGCAACGCCGTCGCACCTTGCGTATCGCACTTCATCGCGGCCAGTACCTGGCGCATTTCTTCGGCCCGAAAGGCATCGACATTTGCCTGCCTCTCGTGCACCCCTTCCTGTGTGCCAGCGCCACAGAACGTGGGGACGCCCTTACGATCTGGAAATCGCCAACTGAGTACAAGGACCGGAAGAACCGCACGCCGTGGGAGCGGCTATTGCGATTCTGGCCGATGGGACGGATCCCTGAGCTTTGGCTGGTCTTTCCCGAGGGTGATTGGGTCGGGATCGTACCTAGGCCCGGAGCCCGAGAGGCCGACTTCATTGCCTGCTGGGAATGGCTGCTCCAATTCATCGTGCCTGCGCGAGCTTCGGCTCGCCCCACGCCGCCCAGACGCGTGCTGCGCCTTGCCGGCGCGGCCCACATGCTGAGAGAGATGTCGCTGCACTCGTTCACGGACGAAAAGTTGGGTCTGTTCTGGACAACGAATGCGGGCCTCCTCCGCCCTCTTGCTGCAACCTTCATCGCTGGCCTACAGGGCTTCGTGCTAATGGGTCTAGATCACTTGGATGGTGTGCTTCCCCCCTGGGTTGTGTTCGCGTCTTGCCCCCTCACTACAGCATCCCTCATCCTGCTGAGCATGCGCGCCCACGCCACCGTCACGACGTTCACCCGCGGGAAGGACGGCGCCTACCTCGAACGATGGCGCGGGCGAGAACGGATCCCGGAGTTCAGCATCGGCCTCAAGCCTTTCGATAGCCTCAACCAGATCCTTATGTTCACCCCGCGTAGGACCTTGCGGGGACGCTGGCAGTGGATAGACGAAGCGCCCATCAAACACTGCGCGTTCTTCATCGAACAATTCTGCAAACCGCCGGTCGAAACCGAAGGCGTGGATGTCGATCTATGAGTCCAATGACACCACAAGGAAGCGCCTGCGCACGGGGCGGGCTGTCGCCCCGCCGCCTATGAGGCGAACGCCGCCGCCGCGCATGCGGAGCTGTTGACCGCGGCATTCACCCAAACATTCGTATCAGCGAAGATCCCGTCAGCGGTCTGT